>DMOO01000007.1 GCA_003456855.1 Sphaerochaeta sp. | reverse complement strand
CCCCTGCCATTGCACTGTAGCCGATCAGGTTGATGATTGTGAGTGTGAGACCTGCTATCAGAGAGGGCAGGGCCTCGGGGAGCATCACCTTGAAGACTATCTGCCTGTTGGTGGAGCCCATGGTCTTTGCAGCCTGGATCACTCCCGGGTCAACCTCCTTGAGGGATGTCTCGACAAGCCTTGCCACAAAAGGGGCGGCCGCTATGGAGAGCGGCACGATGGTGGCCTTGGTACCGATGGCTGTCCCCACGATGATTCTGGAGAGAGGGAAGAGCACTATTATCAATATAATGAAAGGGAAGGACCTGAGTATGTTGACTATTCTGCTGAGGATCTCGTTCAGCACAGGCTTTGGCTTGAGGCCTCCCTGGTTGAGCGGGGATGTCACGCAGAGCAGAATCCCAAGTGGAAGTCCCAGAACGACTGAGAATACTGTGGAAAGACCCACCATCTGGAAGGTCTGCAGCGTGCTCTGCAATATCAGGCGCCATAATGCCGGTGTGATATTCATTGGTTGACCTCCTCGACTATGATACCCCTGTGCTGGAGATCCTGTATTGAAAGGGCGACGGATGCACTGTCGCCTGTTATGTTGCAGACCATGGTTCCGAACCTCTCGGTGTCGACCACCTGGGTTCCGGCGCCGATGATGTTGAAGTCCACGTTGTAGCTCTTGACGATCTCCGAGATGATCGGGGAGTCTACCTTGTCAGGCATGAACCTCAGCACATAGTGGGCAATCTCGTTTGACCACATCACCATTCCATCTTCGGTAACTGTCCTGTTGTTCGTTGTAAGGTGGGAAAGGAAGTCCTTTGTCACCATTGACTTTGGATGGGCGAAGATGTCCTTGACCAGGCCCTCCTCGACGACCTTGCCGTCTGACAGGACTGCAACGCGGTCGCAGGCGTCCCTTACAACCTCCATCTGGTGGGTTATCATCACAACTGTGAGATTCATCTTCCTCTGGATGTCCTTTATGAGCTTGAGTATCGACTGGGTCGTCTTAGGGTCAAGGGCGCTGGTGGCCTCGTCACAGAAAAGGATGTCCGGTTCACAGGCAAGGGCCCTTGCAATAGCCACTCTCTGCTTCTGACCACCGCTGAGGGTGGAGATCGGGGCATCGATCCTGTCTGAAAGCCCGACAAGCTCCATGAGCTCAGCTATTCTACTCTTGATACGGTCCTTGGAATATCTGTTTATCTCCATGGGGTAGGCGACGTTCTGACCTGCTGTCCTTGAGGAGAAGAGGTTGAAGTTCTGGAATATCATGCCGATGCGACGACGACGGAGGATGACATCCTTCTCGGGGAGGTTGTCGACGCGCTTGTCGTCATACCAGACCTCACCGCTGTCCGGTTTCTCGAGCAGGCTCACAAGTCTGACCAGTGTGCTCTTTCCAGCTCCGGAGAGGCCTATGATGCCGAAGATCTGGTTTGACGGGATTGATAGACTCACCCCCTCAACAGCATGGACGTTTTCATAGGTTCTCACAAGATTCTTCAAAGTGATCTGCAATTTGAGCTCCTTACAATCTTTAGCGATTGTTTGGTTGTAGTTCAATTTCAGGTTTTCTGAAAAAAATGTGTTCTTTGACCTTAATTGCTGGCACATATTATCAATATTTGAAGATAATGAACAAGATGTAGACCCGTCTAAGATTATTATTTTCAATTTTCATTAATGAATATTGCATAAAAATACTGATTTGATGTATGATTTTGCCAATATAAAAAGTCTATACTTTTACAGAGGAGATATGGATATGAAGAAAGCTTTACTTTTCGCTCTTGTTCTTGCTCTTGCAGTGGCTATGCCTGTTTTCGCAGGTGGTGAAGGTGAGAGTGCATCAAGCGCAGCCTCCGACACAATCACAATCGCATTCATCGGAAACACAACCGGTGACTATGCCATGTATGGTGTCCCTGTTCGCAATTCAGTCAAAATGTTCTTCGACCAGCTGAATGCAGCCGGTGGAATCAATGGAAAGCAGATCAACCTTCTTGAGTACGATGACAAGGCTGACCCAACCGAGACCGTCAACGCATACAACCTTGCAAAGTCCAAGGGTGCAACAGCAATCTTCGGTTCAGTCCTCACAGGTGCAACAGTTGCCCTTTCAGATGTCACATACGATGACAACATGCCACAGATCACAGCATCTGCAACATCACCGAAGGTAACTGTCATGGATCCGGACGATCCTAACTCAGAAGTCAAGACAAACGTCTTCCGCGCTTGCTTCCTGGATCCGTTCCAGGGTGAGAAGATGGCTCAGTATGCATCTTCAAAGTATGGTGCAAAGACAGTCGCAATCTTCTACGAGAACGGCTCTGACTACTCAGAGGCCATTGTCCAGGGATTCGAGAGCCAGGTTGAAGCCTGTGGTCTCAAGGTCGTTGCAAAGGAAGCCTTCGCAACAGGCGACGTTGACTACAAGGCCCAGATGACAAACATCGCTGCATCAAATCCAGACGTCGTGATCATGCCTATCTACTACGGAGAGGCAGGACTTGCAATCACAGCTCTCAGAGCTGCAGGATGCAACGCAAAGGTCATCGGTGGTGACGGATTCGGTTCAGTCAAGGACTATGCAACAGCAGCAGACCTCGAGGGAACAGTCTACATGTCAGGTTATGCTCCTGGAACAGCTTCTGTCGCTCAGTTCGAGGCAGACTACAAGGCAACATACGGAACTGACGTTCCTAACATGTTCGCTCCACTCGCTTGGGATGCTTCACTCCTTCTTGCCGAGGGAATCAAGGCAGCCGAGGCAAAGGGTCTCAAGGCCGGAACAGCTGAGTACAAGCAGGCAATCATCGACGCCATCAAGGGAATGAATGCATTCGAGGGAATCACTGGTTCCTACACATTCAACGATACCAACGATCCTATCAAGTCCGTTGCTATCATCAAGATTTCCGGTGGTGCAGAGCTCTTCGACGAGTTCTTCTGATGCCTTTTTGACTTAGAAAACTATATTTCATTTGAAATAAGCTAAAAAAATGGCGCAAGGTGACTTGCGCCTTTCTTTGATTTGGGAGATTCTGCATATATGACTTTTTCATTGCTGATAGCACAGCTCATAAACGGTTTGCAGACAGGCTCGGTCTATGCCCTTGTCGCATTGGGGTACACAATGGTGTATGGAATCATCAAGCTGCTCAACTTTGCACATGGGGACATTATCATGGTTGGCGCCTACATGGTGTATTATGCGATTGCTAGCTTCGCCTTGCCGCCTATAGTCGCGGTGATCCTTGCAGTCGTGGTGAGTACGCTTCTCGGTGTAACGGTCGAGAAGGTGGCATACACACCGCTTAGAAGCGCCCCAAGACTTTCT
>DMOO01000221.1 GCA_003456855.1 Sphaerochaeta sp. | reverse complement strand
ACCATCGCTATTATGCGACAGTCCCAAGAAGTATTTCAACTTTTTTGATTGTAAGCCTGTTTGCCTGCATTTTGAAGCTCAATTCTGGTTCATTCGGTACTCTCTCGGCGTCTTTCCATAAATCCTCTGGAAAAGGCGGTAGAAGAAGCTGAGGTTCTCGTAGCCCACATCAAGGGCAATGTCCTCTATGGTCAGCCTTGTGTTTGACAGCAGGAAGCAGGCCTGGCTGAGGCGCTTTCTCTCCAGGAGTGTCTTGAAGGTCTCTCCCGTCTGGCGCTTGATTATCCTGGACAGGGTGTACACGTCGAGCCTTGCCCGGTCCGCCATCTCCTGCAAGGTGGCATGGGGGTAGAACTGGTCAATGTACCTGAGAACCTCAAGGGTCATTCTCTGCTCGAAGGATCCCTGTGACACCTTTATCCTGTCGGAGTGGTTGACCAGGGACAGGAACAGAAGGCTCATGGTCAGCTGGTCCACGCTGCGCTTGTTGGGCTCGTCGGTCAGAAGGTTCCAGATGAGGTTCTCCATCAGGTTCTGCACTGGGACGATTCCTCCTGCGTTGAAGTAGAGGTAATTAGATTTTGAGCCCTTTCTGGTCAGGCAGCCTACAATGAAGTCCTTCAGCGGGTTCTCCTCCGCATAGATGACTTTGAATGTGTCATCGAAGAAGGATGGAAGGATCATGAAGTTCACGGCAATGTCATCCTCTCCCGCCGGCATGATCTCCTGGGTGGCGTTCTGGTTCAGGAACAGCAGATCGCCTTCGTTGAGAGTGATCTTCTCGTCATCGATGAAATGGGTGGTGCTTCCATGGACCATGTAGATCATCTCTATGTAGTTGTGGGTGTGCTTCGGGAAGTGGACAAAGCGGGTGTGGGGACGTATGTCTATCTGCTTTCCGTTCTCAAGGACCTTTGATGAGTCTATCTCCGTGCTGCCTTCCTTGGAGTAGTAGAGCTCACGGTTTATGCCCTGCTGTCCCTGGAGGATGTCCTTCTCCTCCGGTGTTATCTCGCCAAGCTTTCTGAGTAGTTCTTCATTCATGGATAAATGATAGGGCAAAAGCGCAAGAAAGGACAGTTTTTTGTTTTTAAAAGGTCATTAAAAAATGGGTTTCGACATATTAGCATTGAAGATATGAAGAACAGCGAAAGATATTCATATGCAAAAGAGCAGTATTCACGTTTTGGAGTCGATGCCGACAAGGCCATTGGGACTCTGAAGAACATATCGGTCAGTCTGCACTGCTGGCAGGGTGATGACGTGCGTGGCTTTGACACAGATCCAGGCAAGCCACTTACAGGTGGAATCCAGACAACCGGCAACTATCCTGGAAGGGCATCGAATCCACAGGAGCTGATGCAGGACATCGATGAGGTCCTGAAGTTGATTCCGGGAAAGCCAAAGATGAATCTCCACGCATCCTATGCAATCTTCGATGACGGTGACTGGGCAGACCGTGACAGGCTCGAGCCCAAGCACTTCAAGAGATGGGTGGACTTCTGCAAGGAGCGCAAGCTTGGCTGTGACTTCAACCCCACATTCTTCTCCCATGAGAAGTGTGACCCTCTTACATTGTCATCACCGAACGAGGATACCAGAAGGTTCTGGATCGACCACGGAAAGGCATGCATCAGAATATCCAACTACCTTGCCGAGGAGCTTGGCGAGAAGTGCGTCATGAACATCTGGACAGGCGATGGCCTGAAGGACGTCCCGGGCGACAGGATCGGACCAAGGGTGCGCTACAAGGAGAGCATCGACGAGATCCTTTCAGAGAAGTACGACTTCAACAAGGTAAAGCCATGCATCGAGTCCAAGGTCTTCGGAATCGGTGTTGAGGCCTACACAGTTGGAAGCGCAGAGTTCGCTCTGAGCTATGCAGCCTTCAACAGGGACAAATGCATCCCTCTGATGGACAACGGCCATTACCATCCTACAGAGGTGGTATCCGACAAGATCCCTGCACTGCTTGCATTCTTCGATGAGATCGCGCTCCATGTCACAAGGCCGATCCGCTGGGACAGCGACCATGTGGTCCTTTTCGATGACGAGACCAGGGAGATCGCACGCGAGATCGTCAGATGCGGAGTCCAGAAGGTAGACATCGCACTTGATTACTTCGATGCCTCGATCAACAGGATCTCCGCATGGGTCACAGGCTACAGGAATGTCCAGAAAGCCCTGCTGTTTGCACTCTTGCAGCCGGAGGATGAGCTTAGAAAGCTTCAGGATGAGCAGAACTTCACAAAGCTCATGGCTGTCCAGGAGGAGCTGAAGGTCCTGCCTTTCGGAGAAATCTGGGACGAGTATCTCAGACTGTGCGGCAAGCCTGCCGATGGAGAGTGGCTGCCTGAGGTGGAGCGCTACGAGAGGGAAGTCCTCTCAAAGAGAGGTTGACCATGGACACAAAGCTCAAGAGGGATTTCACAAAGACCTGCAACGACGGCTGGCTTCAGGGCTGGCACGAGAGAAACGGAGGGAACCTCTCCTACCGCATGAAGGATTCGGAGGTGGAGGAGGTCAGAAGCCTGCTTCACTTTGACGGTGAATGGAAGGACATCGGAGCCAAGGTTCCGGGCCTTGCCGGAGAGTATTTCATGGTGACCGGTTCGGGGAAGTACTTCCGAAACGTCGAGCTGGACTTCGAGGACTGCGTCTGCATCATCCGCCTGGACGGGACAGGCTGCAGGTACCAGATAGTCTACGGCCTTGTCAACGGTGGAAGACCGACAAGCGAGCTCCCATCACATCTTATGAACCTTGAGGTCCTGAAGAGGAGGGATGCTGACATCCGGGTGGTCTACCATGCCCATCCTGCAAACATAGTGGCTCTTACCTTCGTCCTGCCTCTGGATGACATGGTCTTCACCCGTGAGATCTGGGAGATGGAGACGGAGTGTCCTGTGGTCTTCCCTCAGGGGATTGGGGTTGTCCCTTGGATGGTCCCAGGTGGAATGGAGATAGGCGAGAAGACCTCGGAGATCATGAAGACCCGCAACGTGGCCATCTGGGCACACCATGGGATGTTCGTCTGCGGCAAGGAATTCGACGAGGCCTTTGGCCTGATGCATACCGTAGAGAAGAGCGCAGAGATCCTGGTCAAGGTCATGAGCATGTCTGACAGGAAGCTCAATACAATCACTCCGCAGAACTTCAGGGACCTCCAGAAGCCGTTTGGGATTGAACTTGATGAGAAGTACCTCTATGAAAAGTCTGGCAATTGACATCGGAGCCTCCTCCGGACGGCATATCCTTGGATGGACAGAGAATGGAAGTCTCTGCACAAAAGAGGTCTATAGGTTCAAGAACGGTGTAAAAGAACAGGATGGACATCTTGTATGGGACATCGATGATCTTCTCGAAGAAGTCAAGAAGGGCATTGACAAGGCTCTTGATGAGGCGGAGATACAGTCTCTGTCAATCGACACCTGGGGTGTGGACTATGTCCTTCTGAAAGGTCCCGAGGAATGCAGGCCTGTCTTCGCCTACAGGGATTCAAGGACCCAGAATGTCATTGAGAAGGTCCATTCGATTGTGCCTTTCAGCGAGCTTTACAGCCATACCGGTTGCCAGTTCCAGAGCTTCAACACAATATACCAGCTCTATGATGACATGGAATGTGGACGCCTTGACGGGGTGACGGACTTTCTGATGATCCCCGAGTACCTGATGTACAGGCTCACCGGCAATAAGGTGAAGGAGTTCACCAATGCAACAACCACAGGGCTTATAAACCACAGCAGCCTGGGGTTCGATTCAGATATCATTGAAAGGCTTGGTCTTCCATCCTGTCTGTTTCCAAAACTCCATCAGCCAGGTGAGGTTGTGGGTGAGTACAAGGGCATAAAGGTGGTGCTCTGCGCGACCCATGACACGGGCAGCGCAGTGGAGGGCATCACAATGGAGGGCAACGAGCCCTACATCTCCAGCGGAACCTGGAGTCTGCTTGGCGTGAAGACCCCTTCGCCGATGACTGATTCAAAGAGCATGGAGGCCAACTACTCCAACGAGGGTGGTGTGGGCTACAACCGCTATCAGAAGAACATCATGGGTATGTGGCTTGTGAACGAGCTTCAGCGTGAGCTCTGCCCTGAAGAGGACATCAGAGACGTTGTTGCCAAATCTATGGAAAATGACTTTGACCTGGTCCTGGATGCCGATGACCCGTCGTTACTGTCTCCAAATAGCATGAAGGCCGCCTTTGACTGTCTTCTTTCAACTCCTCCTTCATCAATCTACGGCTATTTCCGCTGTGCCTACAGATCTCTGGCCCGGTCCTATGCAAAGGCCATCAGGGAGCTGGAGGAGAACACAGGCAATGAGTATTCAAAGCTGTACATTGTCGGTGGTGGCGCAAAGAATGCCTTCTTGAACGACCTGACGGAGAAGGCCACCGGAAAGAAGGTCATTGCCTTGCCGATCGAGGCGACTGCTCTGGGCAATCTGAAAATTCAGTTAGACTTGTTTTACTAAAACTATTATCATGGAGCCATGAAGTACGGTTCGATTGGTTCCCTTATTCCCAGCTACTACAAGGCCGGGGAGGGCAAGATAGACCTTGATGTCTTCGACGGCATGATCAACGCCATCTGCACCAGCGACATCATGAAGAGCATGTACAAGAACAAGAACTGCTTTGACCAGAAGGAGATCGACAAGTACGTGCGTGGCTCCGAGCGATCCAAGAAGCGCGAGTATCCGATGGACTGGCTTTTCGACTTCTCCTATGACCTGTCTGTTCCTGAGTACTTCGTGACATACCATGAATGCGGTGTGTGCAAGATCGCAAGACAGGAGAACATGATGTTCCTCATGCCTCACATGTGCTTGATGGACTACCCGACAATAGAGTACAAGGGCGGAAAGCTCATCAGGACAAAGACCCTTGGAAACGGTGATGACTGCTGTGATTTCCACGTGGTCAAGAAAGGATGACATTTTCCAATAGTGCATCTATAATTACACCATTGGGGGATTTTTATGGATAAAGAGTCTCAAGACATCTACCAAGTCTATGTTCTGGAGGATCTCAAGAACCTTGGAGAGCTTTCGCATCCCGTGAGAGCCGGGTTCATCGAGAGGTTTGTTGTCCGTAAGGCCTCTCTCAAGCGTCTTCATGCGAATCCAGACGATGAGTTCTCAAATCCGGAGATCGGCCCCAACTATGAGATTGTCGGAAATTACAGACAGAAATTCGTCAAATGCAGAATGTATCACATAAAGCCTGATACTGACCCCCTTACAGTTGAGAAGCTCTCCACGGGAGGCTACAGGCTGCTGAACGGCCATCACAGATGGATGGCGATGAAGATGATCAACATGAAGAGATCCAAGATCTCCATCGTCAACACCATTCCGGCAACCAAGATCATCGCAGCAATCGAGAAGTCCAACAAGGACATGTGCATCTCCTTCGACCTCGATGAGGTCCTGGTCTGCGACGGCAAGAGCGTTGCCGCCGACAAGGCCCCGGGCTTCCCGTTCAATCTCATCTACAAGGACAGGGTGAGGCAGAACATAGGCGCCTGTTTCCAGGAGCTCAGCAAGCTGGGCTTCGACATCTGGGTATATACAGGCAGCTACAAGTCAAAGGGTCAGATCGAGGGTCTTCTGAAGCACCACAAGGCCAAGGTCACCGGTATCATGAACGGACTGAAGACCAAGAAGCCTAACAGCGGGATAACCCAGGCCTTCAAGGACAAGTACAAGGTCCTGGTCCATGTCGACAACGAGAGCCTGATATGGGTCAACACGGCAACAAAGGACTTCGAGGACATCCCCGTCTCCTCCGGTGATGACTGGGCAAGCCAGGTCCACCTGAAGGTCAAGGAGCAGATGTCAAAAGAGGCAGGTAAATGAAGTCTTCAAAGCAGGAATGGAAGATGAGGGTCTCCTTTGACCTTGACGAGGTCATCTTCGTCTCGCCAAAGGACCACAAGACCGAGCCTCCTCTAAGGTACCCGTTCAACAGGATATTCAAGGAGAGGGTCAGACTCGGGACCCCAAAGCTGATCAATGAGCTGCAGAAGCAGGGCTATGAGGTATGGGTCTACACCAGCTCCTACAGAAGCATAAAGTATATAAAGGGACTCTTCCACCTGTACGGCATCTCCTTTGACGGCATAGTCAACGCCCAGAGGCACAACAAGGAGGTGCAGGGCAACCGCACCGAGCCGATGCCCCAGAAGATGCCCACCCATTACAGGATATCCCTCCATGTCGATGACGAGGAGGTCTTCGCGGCCTATGGCAAGGAGTACGGCTTTGACGTGTTCCCTCTGAAGGCCCAGGATGATGACTGGGCGGAGAAGGTCATAGCCAGGGCAAGCCAGGTCCGTGAAAAGCAGAAAATGATGCAGAAAATGTGAATTTTGAATAATTATCCAATGGGTATTGAATATTTTTTTGAAATCTGCTAATAATGGGCCATCTTTAGACAGGAGGACATGAAATGAGAAACATTTTTTCAGCAGCAATCATGATGTCCTCTATGATGATGCCCTTTGGGGCATAATATCTTTTTCACAGTCAAATCATATTTAGGTTAACAAAGTTGATCAGCATACGGGGAAACTGTATTCACTGGTTATATCAATCGTATTCAATTTATAATTTAAAAGGAAAATATCATGAAAAAAATCATCGCCACATTGCTTATCGCATTCGCCATCGTATCTTTCGCATTCGCAGCCGGAGCCTCAGAGGGCAAGTCCTCAGGACCTCTCAAGATCGGTGTTCCAGACGACGCAACAAACCAGGCCAGAGCCATCAAGCTTCTTGAGACAGCAGGACTGATCGAAGTCGACCCGGCAGTAGGCTTCTCCCCAGAGCTCAAGGACGTCACAAAGTACATCTACAACATCGAGATCGTTCCTACAACAGCAAACACACTTACATCAACACTCGATGACTTCGGTGCATCAACAATCAACGGAACCTATGCAACATCATACGGTCTCATCCCTTCAAAGGATGCAATCCTCATCGAGAAGCAGGACGAGAGCGGAAGCAACCCATTTGTCAACATCGTCGTTGCAAGAAGCGCTGACAAGGACAACCCAGCCTACCAGGCAGTCGTCAAGGCATACAACTCAGAGGTCTATGCAAAGTATCTGCTTGCCAAGTACAAGGAGGCCTACTATCCATCAGTCACATACGTTGACGAGGGAAAGTATGATCTCGAGACAGTCGTTGACTTCATCGACAACTACAAGTCAGACAAGGCTGGAAAGACAGTCGTCAAGATCGGTGTCTGCGGTTCAGCCAACGACTACCTCAACGCAGTCCAGTACCAGCTTGACCAGAACGGAGCAAACGTCTACCTCGAGCTCGTTGTCTTCGATGCCTACAACCTCCCGAACGAGGCTCTGAACAGCGGCGACATCGACCTTAACGCATTCCAGCACAAGGCCTACCTGAACAAGGAGATCGCAGCCAACGGTTACAAGATCGAGGCCATCGGTGACACACTGATCGCTCCACTTTCACTTTACTCCAAGAAGGCTTCATCTCTTGATGAGCTCAAGGAGCTTGCAGGACTTAAGAACTGACATGCAAGAAGAGTTCATAAGACACGAAATCGAGAGCAACAGGGACTACCTTGTTGCTCTCAGGCGTCATTTCCACTCACATCCAGAGCTTTCAAGACACGAATTCGAGACGGCAAAGCGCATCGAACAGGAGCTTGAAAGCTTTGGTCTGTCATGCACCAGAGTCGGTGAGACCGGGGTGTACTCGGAGATCCATGGGGACAACCCTGAGGGAAGGACCATCGTACTTCGCTGCGACATCGACGCCCTTCCGATAGAGGAGCAGACAGGTTGCGAATTCAGGAGCCAGAACAAGGGTGTGATGCACGCCTGCGGACATGATTCCCACACTGCATCGCTTCTGGGGGCTGCAAAGTTCCTTGCCTCACACACCGACATGTTCTCCGGCACCGTAAGGCTGAACTTCCAGCAGGCCGAGGAGATCGGCTATGGCGCACGTCTCTTTGTGGACGGTGGCTATCTGGATGGGGCTGACCGTACCTTCGGTATCCATGTGGCCCCGGAGATCGACGCAGGCAAGGTTTCTCTTACACCGGGACCCAACAATGCAAGCGTCGACTGGTTCAGAATTACAGTGAAGGGGAAGACCTCTCACATCTCGACACCTCAGAAGGGAGTCGACGCCCTGTTCGTGGCAAGCCAGATCGTGGTTGCCTCTCAGAGCATCCCGTCAAGGCTCTTCAGCCCTGTGGACTCTCTGCTCATCGGAATCGGAAAGCTCGATTCAGGCACAGCCTACAACATCGTCTCAGACCATGCTGAGATGGAGGGGACCATCAGGGCCATGACGGCGGATTCCAGAAGTAGGGCCAAGGAGGCCCTTGAGACGATCTCCAAGTCGATTGCCAAGAGCTACGGTGCCGAGGTCTCCTTCGAATGGAAGGACTTCACGAGCCCGCTGGTGAACGATGAGGAATCAAGCATTGAGGCCCAGAAGGTCGCAGCCAGGCTTCTTGGAAGCGATAACGTCATAACCAACAGACCGATATCCCTTGGCGGAGATGACTTCGCCGAGTACATCATAAAGGTCCCTGGAGTCTATGGCTATGTCGGTTCCGGAAGCTCAAAGCCTGAGACGAGGCTCCCGCTTCACAACGAGAAGGTCGAGCTTGACGAGGACTGCATGGTCGTGGCTGCCAGCCTCCACGTGGCCTATGCAATAAACTTCCTAAATGGTACAATCGATCGGAGCTGAAAACTGAATGATTAAAATAGAGAACTATAACAAGACGTTCCACCTCAAAAGCGGCGATGTGGTTGCCCTTGACGATGTCTCGTTGAACATCAAGGATGGCGAGAAATTCGGTGTGATAGGTTACTCCGGTGCAGGAAAGTCCACACTGGTCAGATGCATCAACTTCCTCGAGACCCCTGATTCCGGTTCCATGACCATGGAAGGGTTCGGGACGATAACAGCAAAGGACGGCAAGCTGTACCAGGATGGCAAGATCCTGTCAGAGAAGAGCCTGAACAACATGAGGCGTTCGATCGGAATGATCTTCCAGCACTTCAACCTCTTTGACAGAAGCACAGTCTTCGACAATGTGGCATACACCTTGAAGTTCAACGGAAAGTCCAAGGAGGAGATCTCCAAGAGGGTTTTCGAGCTTCTGGATCTGGTAGGCCTTTCGGACAAGGCTGACGTCTTCCCGTCACAGCTCTCCGGTGGACAGAAGCAGAGGGTGGCCATTGCAAGAGCCCTGGCAAACAACCCCAAGCTGCTTCTTTCCGACGAGGCGACATCTGCACTTGACCCGGATGCAACGGAGTCGATTCTCAGACTTCTGAACGACCTGAACGAGAAGCTTGGCCTGACGATAGTCATCATCACCCATGAGATGTCCGTCATCAAGACGGTCTGCGACAGGGTCGCCGTCATGGAGAAGGGCAAGGTTGTCGAGGAGGGTACAGTCTACGATGTGTTCTCGCTTCCGATCATGCCTATCACAGAGAAGTTCGTCAACTCAACATCCTCCCTTGCCAAGGTCGATGACCTGGTCAAGGAGGCGAAGGCGAACGGTGAGCATCTGTACAAGCTGATCTTCGACAAGAACGTGGACAAGCCGCTCATCTCATACATGAGCAGAAACTTCTTCATTGACTTCAACATCATGCTTGCAAACCTTGAGACCATAGGCGGAAACGGGCTTGGTGCAATGGTCGTGAAGATCGATGGAGACCAGGAGAACATAGACAAGGCTATGGATTACCTTAAGGAAAGCAATGTAAGAGTGGAGGTGTTGGCATGAGTTCATTCTTCAAGATGGTTGCACCGAATCTCTACGCATACAGGGAGAGGTTCTTCATGAGCTGCGGTCAGACGGCAATGCTGTTCCTGATCCCAGGCGTAATCTCATTCGTCCTTGGAATGCTGTTCGGAATCATCCTTACAGTGTCCAGAGAGGGTGGAATCAAGCAGAACAAGATACTCTTCAGCATCGTCAACACAATAATCAACGTGTTCAGATCGATTCCGTTCGTCATCCTGCTGATCTTCCTGATCCCTTTCACAAGGTATCTGGTTGGAACATCAATCGGAGTCAAGGGCGCAGTCGTGCCTGTGGTCTTCGGATGTGTCCCTTTCTTCACAAGACAGGTAGAGACAGTGCTTGTAAACGTTGACCCAGGAAAGATCGAGGCTGCCCGTTCAATGGGATCATCAGTCTTTGGGATAATCTTCAGGGTCTATCTCCATGAGGCTGTGCCTGAGCTGATCAGGGTCACCACAATCACAGCGATCTCACTGATCGGTCTCACCACAATGGCCGGAGCTGTCGGTGCAGGTGGAATCGGTTCCTTTGCCATAAACTACGGGCAGGGCCAGCACCACCAGGACATTGTCAACGTCTGTGTTATCGTTCTTCTGATTGTTGTCTGCATAATCCAGGCACTTGGCAACTTCCTTGCCAGAAAGACCACAAACAGGACCATAATCCTGAAGACCCACAATCGTTGAGGAACATTGATTCGTTGATACGGGGCTATCGGTTGATGGCCCTTATTTTTTCTGCTTGAGGATGCGGCTGCCCGGGTCAAGCTTCTGAACCACTGCATAGCAGATGAGTGAGATTCCAAGACCTCCCAGGATGTCCAGGAAGTAATGCTGCTTTGTGAAGACGGTGGACATGCAGATCAGGATCGTCATGACCAGAGAATAGATCCTGACACCCTTCGAGACCTCTTCTCGCTTTCTGATTCCAAGATAGCAGTAAAGGCTTATCAGACAATGGTAGGAAGGGAAGAGGTTGAATGCAAGCTCCCCACCATCGGCACCATAGACCATCTTGAGAAGCGCATTGAACACACCCGGGCGCTCAGCAAAGTGCATTAGTCCCTCTGCTGCCCTGTCCATGTAGGTCGGCATGAAAAGGAAGATCAGAAAACCTATGAGGTATGCGGCTGAAAGACCTATGATGTAGTTGATGAAGTTCCTCTTCTCCGTAAGCGATGCGATTATAGGACCGCAAATCCAGAAGACGTAGGAGAAGACATAGAACACAACGAACACCGATATCACTGGGATGTTGTCATCAATGAACGGGATCTTCGGTGCGAAGGCCCAGTCTATTGTCCCGAAGACTCTGCTCAGCAGATTGGCAAGACGATACAATGCATACTGAAGTACGAAGTAGACGATTCCAAGAACCCAGCCATATACTGGAACATCCTTGATTCTCTTGATGATTTTACCCATAGCCATCTCCGTCTCCCACAACCCGCACACATACTAATCAATCTGTTGGAGGAAATCCAGTACCATTTTTGTTTTTAAAGTTTAGTTGCCGTTTTCCATCCGGTCATATATATTTGGCTAAATAGGATTAGAACATGGCGAATTTCACAAGACAGGCAATCATTGACTCCTTCCTCAAGCTACTCAACGAGAAGCCAGTCAACAAGATCACCGTAAGGGACATCGTTGAGGATTGCGGGGTGAACCGCAACACCTTCTACTATCATTTCCGTGACATACCTGCCTTGGTTGAGGAGATCTTCCTCGAGGACGGAAGGAAGACAATTGAGAAGTATTCCGACATAGAGTCACTGGAAGACTGCGTCTGCGCCATGATAGACAATGTCTTGGCAAACAAGAGGGCTGTAAGCAACCTGTTCAGATCCTCGAGCAAGGATATCTACGAGTCCTTCCTCTGGAACAGCTGCGATGTTCTGGTGAGGTCCTACATGGAAAAGACCATCCAGGACCTTCATCTCTCCAAGTCGGATTCCGAGATAATCATAAGGTTCATCAAGTGCAGCATGTTCGGACAGATCATCGACTGGATAAACTCAGGCATGAAGGCTGATGCAAAGGCCCAGTTCCACAGATATTGTCAAATCTGGCCTGAGGTTGCAAAGGACATAATGACAAAGACCTCAAAGAAGGAAAACTAGTCATTGTTGGCAATTTGTCTAGAAATCATACACTAGTCTATTTTTGATTATTCACTATCACAGTAAGTTTAATTAACTTTGGGTTACATACTGAGGATCTCCCATATCCTCGGCATTATATCCCTGTCGCTGTCCATCCGGAGCATGTGATGCACGGTTCTCTCCGCATCATGAAGTCTACAACCGGAGGACAGCATTTTTTTGCGATTTGCGAGATTTACTAATATTGTCAGGTGCATTAATCTAGAGGCAGGAAAAACGAAAGGAGTTCATGAGGCGATGAGAATCCTTGTAATCAATGGGTCTCCGAAGGGCGAGAACAGCATCACTTTGCAGACAATGCTATATCTTCAGAAAAGGTTCAAGGACGAGACGTTCGAGATCCTCCATGCAGGTCAGCAGATCCATGCCCTTGAGAAGGACTTCTCGAAGGCCACGGAAATGCTTGAGAGGGCTGATCTTGTCATCTTCTCCTATCCTGTGTACACCTTCCTGGTGCCGTCCCAACTCCACAGGTTCATTGAGCTGATGAAGGAGAACAAGGTGAAGGTCAATGGGAAGTATTTCACCCAGTTCTCGACATCCAAGCACTTCTATGACACCACCGCCCATCAGTTCATCCAGGACAACTGCGATGACCTTGGCTGCAGGTATGTCAGAGGACTCTCGGCGGATATGGACGATCTTCTCGAGCCCAAGGGGCGGAAGGAGGCCGAGGACTTCTTCGAATATGTCAGATGGAACATGAGCAAGGGCTACTATGAGCCAAGAAAATATACAAAGACGTCCCGACAAGTCATTGAATCAATGAAATCTGATGTATCATTCGTCTTCAAGGACATCAAATTCGGTAAGAGGGTAGTGATTGTCACGGATCTTCCGGAAGGCGAGTCACGACTGTCCAACATGATTGAAGCCTTCAGCTCTGTGATGGGGATGAAGTGTGACATCTTTGACCTTCGCAAATTCCACTTCAAAGGTGGATGCCTTGGATGCTTCAACTGCGCAGCGGATGGAAAGTGCATCTACAATGACAGATTCGATGAGTACCTGAGGAACAACATCCAGAGATCCAGTGCAATAGTCTATGCCTTCACCGTGAAGGACCACTCCATGGGTTCAAGGTTCAAGATGTTCGATGACCGTCAGTTCTGCAATGGGCACAGGACGGTGACCATGGGCAAGCCGGTTGCCTACATCGTGGACGGGGATCTCTCCAGGGAGGAGAACCTCAGAGTCCTGATGGAGGCCAGGGCACAGGTGGGTGGAAACCACCTTGCAGGCATTGCCAACTCCTTCAAGGACGTTGAGCAGGTGGCCGACAGGCTTGCATACTGCATCGAGAACTCCTATGAGCAGCCAAAGAACTTCTACGGAGTCGGAGGCCTGAAGATCTTCAGGGACCTGATCTACATGATGCAGGGCCTTATGCGTGAGGACCACAGGTTCTACAAGAAGAACGGCTTCTATGACTTCCCTCAGAAGAAGAAGGGCAGAATCATGGCCATGTATCTTGTTGGTTCAATGATGAACAACAAGAAGCTTAAGAGGAAGATGGGCGGCAAGATGACCGAGGGCATGCTCATGCCTTATCGGAAAGTTCTTGAGAAGGCCGAGCAGATATAGTCTTTTCCCCTGTTTTGTAGTTTAATTCCTCATGATATGAAGAAGAACTACCTGTCAGTAACTTGGGTTGTGGTGGTTCTGGCCATACTGTGCCAGGCCGCGTGGGGTTCCGCCTTTCCCCTGATAAAGAAAGGCTACCGGCTGTTCTCCATCAGCGGGGTGGCTTCCCCTTTGCTTTTCGGTGGAATCAGGTTCATCATTGCAGGTCTCATTCTCTTCATTGTGCTGATTGCAAAGAACAGACGCTTCCCCAGCGTAAGCCGCAGGGACCTTGGCAACCTATTGGTTCTTGGCACTGTGCAGAGCTATCTGGTCTATGTCTTCGAGTACATAGCCCTGACCTATTGCACCGGTGCAAGCAGCGCCATTGTGAACTCGGTACAGCCCTTTTTCCTGACCTTGATTGCCTGCTACATGTTCAGGACAGAGAAGATGACCTTCCTGAAGATTCTTGGAATATCACTTGGATTCACAGGAATCATAATCTGCTATATGGGAGAGGCTTTCGGACAGGTGACCTTCCTGGGCGAGGGATTCATGATAATCAGCTCATCTCTCTTCGCCCTTGGCGCCAACATAGCAAAGAGACTTGTCACCAACAGCGATACTCTCACCACCACCGCATACAACCTGCTTATAGGTGGAATCGAGCTCTCCATCACAGGTCTTGCCTTCGGTGGAAGGATGACGAACGGTGGTGTCCTTGGCTATGGAATCATCCTTGGGCTGGCCATGATCTCAGCCTTCAGCTTCATGATCTGGACAGCTCTCTCAAAGTACAACCACATGAGCCGCATCGCACCTTACCAGTTCGTGAACCCGATATCCGGTGTGGTCTGCTCGGCTCTGCTTCTTGGAGAGGACCTCTTCAAGATCAAATATCTCTTCACCCTGGTTCTGGTCAGCATAGGAATAATCATAACCAACTCGGCCGAGAAGGGTGACATACTGACCGAAGACTGATCTCTGGGGAGGGGAACATGGACATTTTGATTCTAGGTGGAACAGGAAACATCAGCAGACAGATCGTCAAACAGGGCATTGCACTTGGCCATAATGTGACGATGGTCAATCGCGGCAGCAAGGATCCCGAGGAATGCAGAGGCGCAAAGGCAATAATAGCGGACCGCAAGGCTCCGGGTTTTGAATCATATTTCAAGGGCCTTTCATTCGATGTCGTCATCGATGTCATCTGCTATGACGTGCCTGATGCCCAGCAGACACTGGAGATCTTTGCGGACAAGGCAAAGCAGATTATCTTCACATCCTCCAGCGCTGTGTACAAGAGACCTCCCGTCAGCTTCCCGATAGACGAGGACAAGGAGGAGCTCACAGAGGACCCTTCCTTCCCGTACGGCTTCAAGAAGGCCAACATGGAGAGATACCTCTACACACAGATGGGGAAGGTCGGCTGTGCAATCACAATCATCAGGCCATCCCTTACCTTCGGACCTGGTGGTGCCAACCTTGGCATGCTCAGACAGAACAGAAACCTTGTGCGCAGAATCCAGGAGGGCAGACCGGTGATCACCATGGGAGAGGGTGTTATGCCTTGGGCCTTCACCTTCACCCCTGATCTGGCCAAGGGCTATCTGATGTCCTGCCTGAACGAGCGAACGTACAATGACTTCTTCCAGGTCTGCAGCTACATACCATGCCTCTGGGAGGACCTCTACAGGGCAATCGGCAGGGCTGTGGGGAAGGAGCCTAAGCTCTGCTACATACCGTCTGATGTCCTGTACAAGGTTGACCCGGCTCTGTTCGGCCATCTCAGCGTGGAGAAGAAGTACTTCCACGTCTTCGCCGTTGACAAGTTCCGCAGGGCCTGTCCTGAATTCAGGATTGATTACGACCTCGATAAGGGTGTAGAAATGATGATTGAATGGTGGAAAAGAAACAACTTCCCATTCGATGATTCCAAGGACAGGCTTGAGGACAGACTCTGCCAAGAGTACGAGAGGTTCACAGAGGCCGTGTCCAGGATCAATGGAGACTAGGATGGATAGAGAGAAGCTTGCCGAGATCGCTGCAGATTTGATGGAGAGCTTGGGACTGTAATGAGGATACTGCTTACTGCCTTCGTCCCCTTTGGTGGAGATTCCCTCAACTCTGCCCAGGAAGCCGTCAAACTGGTGCCTGGGAGAGTCGATGATGCTGATATCCTCAAACTCTTTGTGCCGGTTGTGTTCTGCAAGTCGGTCGATGCCGTTGTCTCTGCAATCGAAAGAGAGAAACCGGATGCCGTGCTGTGCATAGGCCAGGCAGGAGGCAGGACCGCCATAACACCGGAGAGGGTCGCGATAAACATCGATGATGCCCGCATTCCCGACAACGAGGGCAACCAGCCTGTGGACAGCCCGATCGCCACGGATGGCCCAGATGCCTACTTCTCAAGGCTTCCGATCAAAACAATGGTCCAGAGAATGAGTGATGCCGGTATTCCAGCATCAATATCCAATTCAGCGGGCACTTTTGTCTGCAATCATCTTATGTATGGAGTGATAAACCACTATCCTGATCTCATGTGTGGCTTCATGCATGTGCCGTACATGGACGGACAGGGTAGCCCGTCGCTTGCGGTGGATGTGATCGCAGCTGGAATAGTCGAGTCAATAATGGCCATCTTGGAGGTTCTATGAAATACAGAATTGCAATAGTGGGTTGCTCTGACCCTCTCTTCGGGGAATGGGGAGAGTCAGCCAGAAAAGTCGTTGAGCTTCTAAGCTGGGAGGGCTATGAGGTCTTCCCAAGCGACTACCTGTACGAGCCTTTCACAAAGGACCTCCCCAGGTTGAAGGCAATGGAGCTCAACTCCTTCTTCAAGGACCCTCAGATGGGATTCATCTTTGACGTCTCAGGCGGAGATCTTGCAAACACTGTGCTTCCTTATCTGGACTATGAGGCAATCAGGGAAAGCAATGCCACCTTCTACGGCTACAGCGATCTCTCCACAGTTCTTAACGCAATAGTCGCCAAGACGGGAAGGCAGGCTGTGAACTACCAGATCAGAAACCTTGTCTATGACCGTGGGGAGGAGCAGCTTGAGTACTTCAAGTCCCACATCCTTGAGCACAGGGTAAGCCTGGCGGATCTGGATATCCACTACCATCGCGGAAGCTCCATGGAGGGCAGGGTACTTGGTGGAAACACCAGGTGCTTCCAGAAGCTTGCGGGAACCGAGTACTGGCCTGAGCTTGAGGGCTCGATCCTCCTGCTGGAGTCCTACGGTGGAGTTCAATACAAGATGATGACCGCCCTGGAGCAGTACATCCAGATGGGTGTTTTCCAGAAGGTCAAAGGGGTGCTCCTTGGCACATTCACGAAGATGGACAAAGAAGGCATCACACCGACAATGAAGGACATGGTCCTTGAGAACATACCAGAGAACATCCCGGTGGCGGAGACCAGGTTTATAGGTCATAATACAGATGCCAGGGCCGTTGTGCTCGGCTGACGGAGGTTAATATGCTCAAAGAAGGAACAAAGGCCCCTGAATTCACTCTTCAGGACCAGAACGGAAACTCACACAGCCTTTCAGACTACAGAGGCAAGAAGGTCATCCTCTACTTCTATCCGAAGGACAACACCTCTGGATGCACAAAGCAGGCCTGCGGCTTCAGCGAGAGAAGACCTCTCTTCACGGAGAAGGGTGCGGTTGTGCTTGGCGTAAGCAAGGACAGCGTTGCATCCCACAAGAGATTCGAGCAGAACCAGAACCTTGGCTTCACTCTGCTTTCAGACCCTGACCAGGAGGTCATCAAGGCCTATGATGTCATCGGCGAAAAGAAGATGTACGGCAAGGTCACAGTCGGTCTTATCAGAAGCACCTACCTGATCGATGAGGAGGGCATGATCGTCAAGGCCCTCTCAAAGGTCGCAGCCGCCGACAACCCGCAGCAGATGCTGGACATGCTTGGCTGAAAAGCTCCTTTTTAGTAATTAAATTTGCTAAAGATATTTACGAAATCTTGACTTGTTTCGAACCTCGGCCCATAATTCTTTATGAACACGTTCATAAAAAATGTGGGTTGAGAAGACATGCCTAAAGTCATTGAAAATCTGAGAACCTCAATATTGGAAGAAGCCAAGACCGAGCTTGCGGAGCAGGGCTATGACAATCTGACCATAAGGCAGATTGCAGCCAGGTGCAACATAGCGGTCGGGACCGTCTACAACTACTTCAAGTCAAAGGATGTGATCCTTGGTGCAATCCTGGGAGAGGACTGGCACAACGTCCTTTCCGACATGGACAGCTCCATCTCAAAGTCAACATCGGTCCATGAAGGCCTCTGCATTGTGGCCTCTGGCCTTGAGGGCTTCTGCGAAAGACACAGAAGGCTCTGGAGCGAGTACCGGAAGACGGACAGCTCCCAGTACTACAGCCAGAACGGTCACCAGATGCTTCTTCATGCCCTGGTAACAAGGGTTGAGGACATTCTGAAGCTCAACGGGAAGCTGGTTGAGGAAGGGCTGTGCGAAATGATCTCCGAGACCATGGTCAGCCTTGCAACCCACGGAAAGCACTACATCGATAGGGCGAACATCATCGAGAGGATGATTTCTGATAGATAAAAAAAAGAACAAGAAAACAAGAACACTTAATTAGGAGATAGATAGATGAGCAGTTTCAAGGATTTGAGAATCGTTGACAATTTCTACCAAACATCACTTTTCTTCCCGATGCCCACGGTTCTGATCGGAACCCTGACAGAGGATGGAAAGCCGTCTTTCGGACCATATTCGCTGGTCCAGCCTTACTACGTTGCAGGTAAGGACTACTATGCAATGCTGCTGAACTGCAGAAACTCTTCCAACACGGCACAGAACATTCTGAGAAGCGGAAAGTGCACAATCAACTTCGTCACGGACGAGAAGTCCACCTTCAAGAGCCTGGTCAAGCTCAGCTGGCCTGGGGACACCACAGACGAGAAGATGAAGCACTTCGACTTCACCTACGAGGATGGTCTGATGGCAAAGGAGGACCCCAAGAACGCCTCCAAGTATCCAAAGGTCATCACAGAGGCTTTCCAGGCCATCGAGTGCACATGGATGAGGGAGCTTGACGGAGCACAGGATGACAAGCCGGGCATCCTTGACGGATATCCTGGGCCATTCCACAACTTCAATGGAATAATCAGCCCTTACGGCGCAATGTTCATCCTCCGTGTGGACAAGATCCTGATGAAGGAGAAATACTACAACGCCATCATCAACGGCGTCACAGCCAAGGACTTCCCGCCTGCACCTGTCGACTACGGCTACAGGGATTCGAAGAACTTCTGGTACCACAGACACAAGAGGATGGTTCCTGAACTTCTCCCTATGAGACAGTCAAGCCTGCAGAGCGTCCGTTACGCCGCAGACAGGATCGATGACAAGGTAAAGTTCACAGACGACGCACTGAAGAGACTTCTGAACGTCCCGAGGATATTCCTCCCTACAGCGCTGAAGGGCTGCGTCAAATGGGCCAAGGAGAACAATGTGACTCTGATTACCGAAGAGCACATGAAGATAATCAACGACAAGCGTTCCAAAGAGAAAAGCAAATAAGGAGATATAACATGAAAGTAGTACTTGCAGGAGCATTCGGAAAACTCGGAAGTGACATTCTTGCATCACTTTGCAGGAAGGGCTATGAGGTCGTTGCAGCCGATATGGTCGAGAAGAAGGTTGCAGGGACAGAGGGAAAGTACAGGTTCGTCAAGATCGACGCCACAAACCCGGACACTTTGAAGGGTCTCTGCGCCGGTGCAGATGTTGTCATGACGACAATGGGTCTCACAGGATCCTCAACGAAGTTCACCAACTATGACATTGACTACCAGGGGAACCTGAACCTCCTGAACGAGGCCGTGGCTGCCAAGGCAAAGCACTTTGTCTACATCTCAGTCATCAAGGCTGACAGCGATCCAAAGGTTCCAATGATCCATGCCAAGGCCCTCCTGGAGGAGAAGCTCAAGGCCAGCGGACTCACATATCTGATCTTCAGACCGACCGGATACTTCTATGACATTGCAAAGGTCTTCTGGCCGATGGTCACAAAGGGACAGGTCTCTCTGCTCGGAAAGAAGAACTACAAGTGCAACGTCGTTGACTGCCCGGATTTCGCGAACTTCATCGTCGAGCACATGATGGACAAGAACAAGACCTACAGCATCGGTGGAAAGGAGACCTACACCTACGAGGAGATGG
>DMOO01000223.1 GCA_003456855.1 Sphaerochaeta sp. | reverse complement strand
CGAGGCCATTGACTACCGCCATAGAACAAAGAACGGGGGAGTGGTTCCAGAGATTTTGAGAAAGTACCCGGAATCCGAGGTCTTCGACAAGGAGAAGCTCAAGAGGATCACCGAGTACGAGAACGCGAAGTACTTCTCCTGGATTCCATACAGCATTCTGACCTTTGCACTCAAGGTTCTTCTAGTCATATTCGGCTTCTATGTATTCCTCTACAACCTTCTGGTGTCCTGGTTCGGTGAGCCTACAACGGTGGGAAGGATGTTCCTGTGCTTCTTTGTGTTCTCCTTCCTGTCTGGTATCCCTGATTCCATAATCGACATCCCTTATTCCCTGTACAAGGAGTTCAAGCTAGAGAAGCGCTTCGGATTCTCCAACATGACATTCAAGCTATGGCTTATGGATGGCATCAAGAATCTGATTCTCTCAGGTCTTCTTGCAGTCATGCTGACCGGAATAGCCTCGCTATTGTTCATCAGCTGCGAGACCTACTGGTGGGCCGTGATCGCCGGCGTCATGATGGTCTTCATCTTCGTGATGAACATAATCTACCCAAAGTTCATAGCGCCGATCTTCAACAAGTTCCAGCCATTGGAGGAGGGCGAGCTCAGAACACGTCTTGAAACGATGCTTGGAAAAGCGGGCTTCTCATCGGATGGACTTTTCGTCATGGATGCCTCAAAGCGCAGCGGACACTCGAACGCCTACTTCACAGGCTTCGGCAAGGCAAAGAGGATTGTCCTCTATGATACACTGATCAAGAGCCTTACTGTCGATGAGATAGAGTCTGTCATGGCCCATGAGGTAGGCCATTACAAGCTCAAACACATCATGAGAAGGATGGTCTCCCGCTTCCCGTTGATTCTGGTGGGCTCCTACGTTCTTTTCGTCTTTGCCCACATGGAATCCCTCTACACTGGATTCGGCTTCACAGCGGCAAGCCTTACTGCTCTGCAGTTCATTGGAATAGAGCTTGTTCTGAAGGTCTTCTCTTCAATGTCACTTCTTGTGAAGCCTGTCACCAGCATCCTCTCAAGGAAGGACGAGTATGCCGCTGACCACTATTCGGCCAAGCTCTGCAAGACAGGCAAGCCTCTTGTCACAGCCTTGATCAAACTGAACAGCGAGAACCTCAACGAGCTTGTCCCACCTAAGGTCTATTCCTTCTTCCATTATTCACACCCAACTCTAGTTGAGAGAACAATGGCCCTAGAGGCAATAGAAGGTAAATAAAAATAATGAAGCCCCCTGCTTCCAGGGGGCCGATTCAACCCAACAATTGAATTACTCGACTTTAAGGATGCTTGAGAATCCAGTGACCTCGAAGACCTCCATGACAATGTCATTGACATTGACCAGCCTCATGTCGCCCTGGGTGTTCATCTGCTTCTGGGCCTTGAGAAGAAGGCGAAGACCTGCTGATGAAACATAGTCGAGCTCCTTCATGTCGAATGTGAGATCAGTGATTCCATTGAGGTCGAGCTGTGCCTCAAGCTCCGGTGATGTTGTTGTGTCGAGTCTGCCGCCAACAGCGATTGTGAGCTTTGAACCGTTAAGTTTTTTATCGATTGTCATTTTCCACTCCTATTTGTTACTTCTTGCCACCGAAGAGGCGCTGGAGTCTGAGTTCTCCGACTTTGACTTCAGGCTGACCGGCATGCTTGAAGAGGTGCTGGAACTTCTCAAGGCTTTCTGCCTAATAATAGCTTGAGGTGTAGCCGAATGCAAGGGAAAGACCTGACTCTCCATCAAGAACCTGCATGTCAAGTCCCAATGCTGCCTTTCCAACGTTGTCCACGAGATCCTCCCATAAATTATGGGGGAATTATACCATGCTAAAACCAAATACAAATTACAGTTTGAAAATAGTGGTGAACTAGAAATTTCTCGAAAACGTTTGCGCAATCGGAAAACCTGTGTTATAGATAGAGATATAGAGAAATCGTAAACGTTTGCGTAAGCCTTGGAATAAAGACTTAGGAACAAAAGGGGGAGGATAAAATGCTGAAGTTCTTCGGAATCGGATTCGTCGGTGCATTGATTGCCGGTCTGTTTGCTCTGGTTCAGGTAAAGAAGGTTTTCTCTTTCAGTGAGGGCAATGACCGCATGAAGAAGATTGCTGCTGCAATCAGAACAGGTGCTAATGCATATCTGAAACGTCAGTATTCCACGGTTCTAATCGCTTTCATCATAGTATTCATAATCATTTTCACAGTTGCTTTCCTTTCCGGAGGAAGGCTGCTTTCGAAGTTCACTCCGTTTGCATTCCTGACTGGAGGAATCTGGTCAATGCTGGCTGGCTTCATTGGAATGAAGATCGCAACCCATGCCAATGCAAGGACCACACAGGCTGCATCAGAGAGCCTGAACCGTGGTCTTAGAGTTGCATTCTCAGCAGGTTCCGTCATGGGCTTCACAGTTGTAGCCCTGGGACTTCTGGATGTCACAACCTGGTTCTTCCTGCTGTACAAGGTCTTTGGGATCCAGGAGCCTACAGCAATCGGAAACATAATGGTCATGAATGGAATGGGTGCTTCATTCATGGCTCTGTTTGCAAGAGTAGGTGGTGGAATCTACACCAAGGCCGCTGATGTAGG
>DMOO01000224.1 GCA_003456855.1 Sphaerochaeta sp. | reverse complement strand
TGATGAATGAAGGATATGTGATTGTAGCGACCTTGTCAGCGTACTCGATTGTTGCCTTGTAACCGTAGAGATTGATCTCCTTGACGATCTTCTCTTCCTCAGCTGCTGCGACCTCAACTGCTGCGGTCTCTTCAACCGGCTCCATTGTTGTTCCGAGAACCTGAGCGACATAGGCCTGGACTGCCTCAGCGGCAACCTGGAACTCTGCTGGCCCCCAAGTCTCAGGGTAATTCAGGACGATGTATCCATCGTGGAGCTCATAGGTGACACCCTCAAGGTATGCACCATAGTTCTCTTTTGCATAGGCAAGAGCTGCAAGACCATCCTCGTAGGTGATGATTGCTGGATAGTAGATCTCTGCACGACCAACGTCTGCGATGACTGTGACCTCTTCACCGAGAAGAACATACTTCTGGACGATTGGCTCAAGAGCCGGCTCTGCCTCAACGGCTGGAGCTGATTCCTCGGCAACTGCTGTCTCTGCGGCCGGAGCCTCTTCAACTGCTGGTGCCTCTGCTGCCGGAGCTGTCTCTGCTGCAGGAGCTTCTGCTACTGGTGTTGTTTCCTCAACTGCTGGAGTTGCGACTTCTACAACTTCTGGCTCGGCTGCGACCTCAGCGGTCTTACATCCAACAAGGGCGAATGCCATTGTGATAACCAGGATTGTCAATAAAACGGACTTTGAAAAACGATTCACGTGTTTCCTCCTATGACGTTCTCAATATATAACAATGTAATAATAGCACAACGATTTTGAAGTGAACACAGAAAAATATAGTTTTTTTGACAAAAACACTAAAACCTGTGCCTAAAACCTCATAATTACGTCAACTAAACCTAAAAAAACCCGCCTAGGCGGGCTTTTTTGCAATCAAAGGAGGATTACATCAAGTCCTTTGGCTTGCGGGCTGTGTTACCAGTCTTCACACAGTAAGCAATGTGATGGAGCTTACCATTCTCGAAGATTGACTTTGTCTTGATCTCGCCACCCCAGCGGCTAATCAGGACCTTTGCGCCTTCACGACGTGCGTTTTTAGAAATAGCACCTGCCATATTTTTCCTCCATAATTGGAAATTTGCAAAATAACAGAAGTAATATAAACGAATCCCCGTATTTAGTCAAACCCTTTGCAAGCAATAAGGTTGAATAAAACACGGCTGCAGGTTATTTTTATCCCATGGGCAAGAAAGTTGCAAGAAGAATATACCTGCTTCCCGTCAAAGGCTACCAGAAGCTGATCTCCCCCTTCCTTGGAGGGAACTGCATCTACAGCCCCACATGCTCGGAGTATTTCAACCAGTGCGTCCTGAAGTTCGGGATCATCAAGGGGACAATACTCGGAATAAGCCGCATAACCAGATGCAGCAGACTCTACTACGGCGGCCCTGACGAGGTCCCCGAATCCTTCAGCTTCAAGTCCATGAGGGCCAGGCGAATAGCCTTCAGACGCCACGGCAAGGCCCTTTTCTAGGCCCTACTCCCCTTCCTGGCTGCTGATGTCCTTAACAAACGAGATCAGGACCCTAAGTGCATTCTGGTTGTGACCACCCTCAGGGATGATCATGTCGGCATACTCCTTGGTCGGCTCTATGAATGAGGCATGGCCAGGTCTTACAACCTCAAGGTACTGCTTGATTACGCTCTCGACCGTTCTTCCTCTCTCATTGATGTCTCTCTGGAGTCTTCTTATGAACCTTATGTCATCAGGGGTGTCGACGTATATCTTCAGGTCCAGGAGCTTTCTGATCTCAGGGTCATAAAGGACCATTAGCCCCTCGACTATGATCAGAGGTGCCGGCTCCATGTGGATGGTCTCGGCCATCCTGCAGTGGTGTACGAAGTCATACTGGGGCATGTCGATTCCGATGCCGTTCTTCAGGTCGCTGAGATGCTTATGGAGAAGCTCGATGTCAAAGGCGTCCGGATGGTCGAAGTTATAGGCAGTGATGTTCGAGTTGTTGATGAACACAGCGCTTTTGTAGTAGTTGTCCTGCGGAATGAACACGAAATCAGGGCAGACCTCGCTGATCTTTCTTACAATGGTGGACTTTCCACTTCCGGAACCGCCGGTTATACCTATTACCTTTACTTCATTCATGCCTCTCCTCCCTCTGCGTAGAAGTGATAGACTGTAGTGCTTTCAAAGAGCTCCCCAGGTCTGACGACCCCTGATGGGAACTGCTCGTGGTTTATGTAATCCGGATAGAACTCTGACTCAAGGCAGAAGCCATGCTGCTTTCTGTAGCCGCAGTCACTGCCGTTCAGGAAGTTGCCGGTATAGAGCTGGAAGGCGGGAAGGTCTGTGAAGGCCTGCATTGATCTTCCCGAAAGCGGGTCGTGGACCTTTATGAATCTTGCAAAGCCCCTTGGTGCACCTTCGATCCTGTCAATCACAAAGGCATGGTCATAGCCGCCAGCGGCCTTGAGCTCCGGAGCCTCGATGTCTCTTCCGAAGCTCTTCTCCTCGGTGAAATCCCAGGCCGTTCCCTTTGTTTCAACTATGGTACCGTCAGGGATCAGGCCCTTCCCCGCACCCACAATGCCGTGGCTCTCGATCTTCGCCACATGGGACAGGATGTCGTTCTCAGGGTCTCCAGTCAGATTGAAGTATGTGTGGTTCGTCAGGTTGAACGGGCAGGCCTCGGTGCAGGTTGCGCTGTAGTGGATTCGGAACACCCCGTCGGCTGACATTGAGAATCGGACCCTGATGTCTGCATCACCCGGGAAGCCATCCTCCTCTTCTGTTATCTTTATAGAGCATAGGAAGCCGTCGTCCATATGGCGGACATTCCAGATTCTTGCCCAGATGCCCTTTGGTCCGCTGTGAAGGAAATTAGGTCCGTCGTTCGGATCGAATGAGTAGTTCTTGCCATCAATGGTGAACTTTGAGCCACCGATTCTGTTTGCAAAGCGACCCACTGTAAGACCGAAGAAACTGGTGGAGCCAAGAAGGACATCAGGATTCTTTTCAGCGCCGATGAACGGCAGCGTCACATTCTCTATCTTCCCGTTTCTGTCTGGGGTGCAGATTGAAGTCACCGCACATCCAAGATTGAGAATCGAAAACGAATAGTCACCTGCTTTGTAGGTATACTCCTTGACTTCCATGTTCCCTCCTGATCACTCGTCGGCACTCTTGCTCTTGAGAACCGCAAGGTAGGCACTCTGCGGAATCTCGACGTTTCCGACAAGCTTCATTCGCTTCTTTCCTTCCTTCTGCTTCT
>DMOO01000171.1 GCA_003456855.1 Sphaerochaeta sp. | reverse complement strand
CCTTCAACAGGCACAGGATACTCCGTTCCTATCCATTTTCGCTTAACGTATTCCTTTCCGTCAACCACATACCTGACCTTGATGATGTAAGGGAAGGCTGCACCATCCATGGGTCCAAATCTCACCGCTTTCTTGTTGACCTTGAGCCACCACTGTCTCTTTGCCGATATGATCGTACCGGTTGTCCTTTTCATTGTTTATTCCCCAAAATCAAGAAAAATTCATTTTTGGGGAATAGGAGTGGTAAGCCAGTCCGCTGCATCGATTATTCCTATTCCCTCTATCTGGTATTCAGGCTGATATGTCCTGGCAATGACAATCTTTGGATAGCTGTCCTTTATCTTCAAGAGTGGATTAAGTTCACGTCTGAGCGTGTTCTTATCGGAAATATCATATGCTACCTGGATGTATTTCTTTTCACCTCTATCAATAACAACGAAATCAACCTCGGTGGAGTAAAGTTTGCCGACATAAACTTCGGAATACCTTCTGAGCAATTCCATAGCAATGATGTTCTCAAGGACGCGACCATAATCCATGTTTCTTGTTCCCAGTCTTGCATATCTGAAGCTGTGGTCACAAAGGTAGTATTTGTCCTCTGAACGAAGGTATCGTTTGCCCTTGATATCATATCTTCGGATTCTGTAAAAAGCGAATGCACTGCACAGATGATCGATATATTTGCCGATTGTCTTATGGTCAGCTTTAGTGTTGTTCGATTTCAAGGTGTTGGTTATTGTTCTTACAGAAGTGATATTTCCGATATTGTCCATTAGATAATCAATCAGTGAATGAAGAAGAGGTTCATTACGGATCTTATACTTGTTCACTATATCCCTGATAACCAGAGCATTGAGTACTTCTTCATTCAGATATCTATATTTTTGTCTGTCAGTTCTATATAGGTAGGACCCTGACATTCCACCGTTTTCCATGTATTCCGTGAGGCTGCCATATTTGTTTTCCGAAGGATAATAGGACAAGTACTCTGTAAATGAAAACGGGAAAGCATGAATCTCATAGCATCTGCCGACAAACAAAGTGGCCAGACTGCTGCTTTGAAGGAAAGCGTTCGAGCCTGTCACATAAATGTCGTATTTTTCCTTTGAATGAAGACTGTTGATGGCTTTCTCAAACGATTTGCACATCTGTATCTCGTCTACCAGTAAATAATTGTTTTTCTCTTTTTCAAAGTGTTCTTCTACATATTCCTCTAAAGCATGATATTCACAGAGGTTTTCGAAACTTGAGTCATTGAAATTTACGTGAATGATATTCGAATCAGAATCAGTTACAGAAATATCTGATATTAATGCCTCCATCAGTTTTGATTTGCCGCATCGTCGTATCCCTGTAATAACTTTGATGTCAGGTACCCATCTCAGGTCTGAGAGTTCATCCAGATATTCTTTTCGTTCTATCAGCTTCATTGACGACCTCGCATAAAGCAATATACCAATTGAAGTTTATAACAATCTATTCCCCAAAATCAAGAAAAATTCGTTTTTGGGGAATAGAAGCAAAGGACAATGATATTGAAAACGGTCATCAGAGACCTTGAAGGGTCATCGGCCCCCAATTCAAGCAACCTTTCCTTTCCTTTCCAGTCTCCTTCTCGACCGGCATCTGCAACTGAGAACCGCTGGGCTCTGTGGATCCGCCGTCCGTTGCCGGGTTTGAGTTACAGGCGGTGAAGGCGAGAATGACTGAGGTGATGACGATGAACCAAAGCAAAAGACGGGTGTGTTTCTTCATTTTTGAATCTCCCGATTCAATGTTAGTTGGTGGATTCCCATGCTGGCAATCAAACTGTGGTTGAAAGAGGGACTCGAGCTATGATATACAGGAATCACGGTGAGTAACATGGTGGAGAGCCGGAAGCATAGAATCAGAGAACTTGACCTTCTCAAGGCCTTTGGCATCATTTGCATGGTAATATGCCATGCAGTGTTCCGTCTCGGTCCGCACAAAGTCGGGTATGAGAATGATTTCCTGTTCCTTCTCGGGGATGTGGTTTTGGGTGAATACGCCGTCGTTGCTCACGGTTTCATGTTCGCCATGGGAGTCGGACTTGTCTTCTCGAAGAGGAGCACCCCAGGAAGACTGCTGAGAAGGGGGCTGTGGATTCTCCTTCTTGCTTACATCCTGAATTTCCTGCGATACGGCATATACGCATTGGCATATGCGATGATTGAAGGGGAGTTCCTCCCTGATACCGTTTTCGCCCTCGTCTCCCCGGACATTCTCCAGTTCGCCGGCATCGCGCTTCTGTTCACAGGCTTCCTCAAATGGCTGAAGCTCGGGGAAAGGATGATATTCGCAATCTCGGTCGTGCTGTCCCTCCTTGGCGGGCCTCTTGCCTTCGTCTTCCAGGGAGGTCCTCTATTCAACTATCTGCTTGGACTTCTGGTCATCACAACCCGAGAGGATGCCTGCTTCGCGTTCCTGAACTGGTATGTGTTCGTTGGATTCGGAATGATGTTCGGCAGGCTTCTGCAGAGGACCTCTGATGAGGACGGGTTCTACAGGCGAGTGCTCTGGACTTCAGGGCCTGTCGCGGTCCTGTACATTGTGCTTTCCTTTATCTTCGGAAACTGCTTCCTGTCAAAGGGGTCCTGGTACTATGCTGCAAGTCTTCCAGAGGCAATCGGCCTTCTTTCCATTGATCTTGTCCTCATGGCGGGGTTCCTCTTTATGCTCAAGAGGGTGGATCAGGCAAGGCTTTCAATCCCCTTTGCAATGAGCCGCAACATCACAAGGATATATGTCATACATTGGTGCATCCTGGGCTTTGTGGACTCTATCTTCTGCTATCTTCTGGAGATGGTTTTCCCTTATGCCTTGATCTATCTGTTCGGCATGGCCTTGCTTGCCGCCTCCTGCTGGATCTCCTTCAGGTTGGAGAGAAGAAGTATACAAAAGAAGTGATTCCTACTGTACAATAGAGCAGTAGAACTCACTTCGAGTTGAAAAGGAGGGAGCAGGGATGAATTGGAAAAAGGCTATTCCTTTGGCTGTCATTCTCCTGATGCTGGTGATTTCGAGCTGCACCTTGCAGCGGACGCAAGGTCACATCGATGAACCGAAGAATGAGGAAGTCAAGGAGGAGAGTGAGATGCGGTTGTTAATCGGCGAGACTGAAGTCCCTGTCACCTGGGAGAGGAATGCGTCTGTATCTGCCTTGCAGGCAATGTGCCCGATCACCATCCAGATGTCTAAATATGGCGGTTTCGAGCAGGTCGGCCCGATAGGGAGGAGCATTGTAAGAAACGACGAGCAGACTGACACCGACTATGGGGACATAGTACTCTATTCAGGCAACCAGGTCGTGATCTTCTACGGTTCGAACTCCTGGTCATACACAAGGCTTGGCCATGTTGACCTGTCACAGCAGGAGCTGAGCGCTCTTCTGGGTGGCGGAGATGTCAGAATCACGCTTGAATGAGTTTCAAATAATTCCCGGGTGTAACTTAACCTTTCTGCTCTGCAGTTGACAGAGACATTTTCATGATAATGTGGAGAACAGTGTTGGTTTTTGTTGATTGTCGCCGTGTAATCATTGTCCGGACGGCAATTCCGTTTGCCGACAAGTGGAGGTACAATGGCGTTTGATTTCAAGAAGGAGTACAAGGAACTGTATCAACCAAAAGATACACCCTGCATCGTGGATGTTGTGAAAGCAAACTACATAGCAGTCAGAGGGAAGGGGGACCCGAACCAAGAGGAGGGCGAGTATCAGAAGGCCATTGAAGTCCTCTATGCCGTAGCCTACACTCTGAAGATGAGCTACAAGACCGATTACCGCATAGATGGTTACTATGAATACGTGGTTCCACCACTTGAGTGATTCTGGTGGCAGGATGGTGTCAATGGCGTTGATTATTCCGACAAATCCTCCTTCAACTGGATCTCTGTCATTCGCCTTCCCGATTTCATTTCAAAGGATGACTTCGAGTGGGCCATAGAGACAGCGACAAAGAAGAAAAAGATCGATTGCTCATGTGCTGAGTTTCTCACCATCACAGAAGGACTATGCGTCCAGATGATGCACAACGGACCCTATGATGATGAACCTGCAACCGTCGGGATGATGGACAGATATCTTGAGGATAACGGTTATGAGAATGATTTCTCTGATGCTCGCATGCACCATGAGATCTATCTGTCTGATCCCAGAAAAACACCTCCTGAAAAGTGGAAGACAGTTATCCGGCATCCGAT
>DMOO01000124.1 GCA_003456855.1 Sphaerochaeta sp. | reverse complement strand
TCCACCCTCTTGATCAGCATTCCGACAGCGACGCGCTGGAAGCTTGCCGCAATGTTCTCCGGCGTTGCAGGCTTTCCGGTGCTGAAGATGTCCAGCTGGTTGATCACAGCGGTCTTGAGGCCGGAATAAGAGATGTCATAGGGATGGTAGCTGCTGTTCATCTTGGGGCCCGAGAACTTGAATGCCATCGGGTCTCCCTTCTGCGCCAGACGGTCGATCATGACTCCACCGGGATAGCCCAGGCCATAGTGCTTCGCGACCTTGTCGAAGGCCTCGCCTATCGCGTCATCCACTGTTGTTCCAAGAACCTCGATGCTGTCATAGCTGTCAACGCGGCAGATGACCGTGTGGCCACCTGAGAGGAGAACTCCAAGATACGGATACTCCAGAGGATGCTCGATCTGAGGTGCATACAGGTGTGCCCTGATGTGGTCGATGCCGATGAAAGGGACGTCCAGAACCGATGCCATGCCCTTTGCGAAGTTCAATCCCACAAGCAGCGAACCCAGAAGCCCAGGCTTTGCTGTTGCGGCGATTGCCCCGATATCCTCTTTCCTGATTCCTGCCTGCATGACGGCTGCGTTCACGACCTGCGAGATCCACTCTGTGTGCAGTCTTGATGCAAGCTCAGGCACAACACCGTCAAACGGTCTGTGCAGCTCTATCTGCGTGGCTATTACATTTGAAAGGATGTTCCTTCCATCCTCGACGATGGCTGCGGAACACTCGTCACATGAGGTCTCAATTCCAAGAACGTACATCAGATTTCCTCGTCCTCGAAGTCATAATCGTAATCGTCGTCATCGATCAGCGTGGGAGAGAACTTCCCCGCGAAGAACATGTCTATGAGTCTCTGCTGTGTGGCCTGCGGCGCTGCATCATCTATGTATGACACGATTTCCCTGGACAGAGGCATTCCATAGACCTTTGCACCCCTCTTGGGCTTCTTCGGGTTGATGAGTTCCTCTGCTGTAGGTACGATAACGATTTTGTTCATGGCTTAAAAGTACAGTCGCGAAGTCAAATAGTCAACAGACTTATTTACAAATCAAGATGAATTGGGTTATTCTTCCCTACGACGCCAGATTAGCTCAGGGGTAGAGCAGCTCACTCGTAATGAGCAGGTCAAGGGTTCGATTCCCTTTTCTGGCTAAGAAGAAAGCTCCGGCCCTGTGTCGGAGTTTTCTTTTTAATGAACACAGAGGGAATCGAAACGAGGAGAAAACGTAGGCTGACAGGTCAATACCTTCGTTCCTTTCCGGTTCTTTCGTAGTAGAGCTTCTTCTCCTCATACATCTGAGCCTCAGCCTGCCTGATAAGCTCGATGATTTCAGAGGCTCTGCCCTTGGAATAGCCGCAGACGGCGATCTGGTCATTCTCAACGAGGGTTTTCCTGAACATCTCCGCCCTCTCCTCAAAGTTGGCATCATCACCAAGTTCCAGGAACAGTACGAACTCATCGCCGCTTATACGGAATATCTCCGCATCTGGAAAGTTCTCTGTCAGAAGGCTTGCCATTCTCTGTATAAGCAGATCCCCGTCCCTGTGTCCGTAGATGTCGTTCATCATCTTCAAACCATTTATGTCGCTGAAGATTACACCGACTTCGGTTTAAGGTATAAGATTCTGTACAGTTTCATGGAATCCGCGCCTGTTCTTCAGACCTGTGAGGAAATCCCTGACAGACAGGCTGTTGTAGGTCTCTGCCCTGACGTTGGCCTCAGCGATGATTCTGGATTGTATGAAGACGTAGCCCATCACCACTGCCAATGCAGTGGCCACATAGCTCAAATAGAAGAACGGGTATATCAAGAACAATATGCCACTTGAAAAAGAGAAGATGAAAAACGAACTCATGGCCAATGTGTAGGTACGGCCCAAAGCCTTACGGTTGACCATTATGTATATGAACAGCAATGTAACAGCAGTGGATGAAAAAACTGTGACATATGAATACCATGGACCAGTAACAATGGTTCCATTTTCATAGTAGAAGAGCTTATCGCTCACAATTCCTATTGTTAAGAAGAGGAAATCAATGCTGGCTATAATGATAGTTGTCATTATGAGCTTGCCTGGACGCTTTCGATTCCCCTCTATGACAGACTGGAAATAAAAGGCAAATGCAACAATAAGGCCATCAGCCATGACAGAGGACAGATAGGAGATGAGAGAACTTAAGAATCCCAGAGAAGTAGTCGTCACAACATAGAAAAACCCGTCTAGAATCAATCCTGCAAAGCACAGCCAGGCGCACAGGCGGAAATAGCGAATACTGAGATTCACTGTCTTGTCTACTTTAGTATATAGACCGAGTAAAATGATTAGAATGAATAGAGCAGCTACAAAACTGGCCACCATTGTCACAGTCATTTAACGCAAAACTCCCCATCACATAATATAAGCCTTTACATTATATGGTGAGATTTTACCATTTCCACATTCCATGCGTAAAGAGAAACAATTATTTCATGTTAGAGGACGCTGAAACGAAAATCTTTATACAATATAGGAATATCACTTATCTCGATGTCTGTTATATGGATAACTCCCTTGAGCATCATGATAAGTCTTCTGAGGGCGAAGAGACTGCTCTGGACCTCCATCTCAACCGTACCGTCCAAGGTTGCGAACCCAACCAGTCAGCTTCAGTTTCCGGCAGAAATAAAGTGAGGTGTAACGGAAGCCCACATGCTGGACTTTACCATGGAAAATGATGTGCCACCTGGCGGTCTGCTGAAGTCCATCAATGCAGACATTGTTGGCTGCAAGGGTCCTCTTGAGGGACTCTCCGAAGGAATCCTTTCCGATGCAGCCTATGAATGCGGTCTGAGCCCACAATCTTGAAGCAGCCACTGCCACATTTGCAGGTGCCCCACCGGGATTTGCAGCGAAGTTAACTATTCCGTTTCCATCTATGGAAGTCTGTGTGAGGTCAACAAGGACCTCACCGATTGTGGTGATCTTTAGAGCCATGGTCGAATCATAAAATAAAAACTTAAGCACTTATAGAGAAAATGGATGAAGTTTCACTAAAAAATTATGGAAACAAACCGTCAGTTCAGGATCACCCTTGTCTGGTTCAGGCCCATGACGTATGAGAAGTCGACGTCCTTGGCCACCTTTCTAAGGACATCCAGGTTGGAGA
>DMOO01000177.1 GCA_003456855.1 Sphaerochaeta sp. | reverse complement strand
GTTTTCTATTCTGCGACAGTCCCTTATTTTTTATATGGGATATTGCTTAGACTAATTTGACCTCACCGGTTTCAATGTCATACAGGGCACCAACGACCCGAAGTCCGTCCTCCCTCTCCTCCTTCTGGATCTCAAGGCTTCCCTCTATGACCTTGACGCAATGGACCACGTTGAGGCAGCTGGCCCTGTAGGGGTCGGTCTCCTTCCCGATGGCCTTTCTTATGTCATCCGTTATGTATTTGATGTAGCCTTCAGGGTCATGGTTTATGGCTGCGTCCACAGCACCGCAATGGGTGTGTCCAAGAACCATGATCAGCTTTGTCCCCAGGTGCTCCGAGGCGTACTCTATGCTCCCCAGCTGGTGCCTGTCAATCACGTTGCCTGCAACCCTAATCACAAAGAGCTCACCTATGCCGCATTTGAAGATCGCCTCCGGTATGACCCTTGAGTCAGAGCATGCTATGACAATGGCGAACGGGTGCTGCCCATCCTTTGTTGTTGAGACCCTGATGTCCTTGGAGATGTCACCTATCTCATTGGTCTGTTCAATGAACTTTGCATTACCCTCAAGAAGCCTTTCAATTGCCTGCTGTGCTGAAATCACAATGCCCTCCTGCTTCCCATTATAAGCCATTCACCAAACTTTACAAAAAGGAAAAATTTGAAGTTTTTTTTGCAACTCATGTGAATTTGTAATTTCAAAGATCAAAAATTAATATTTTTTTGAACAAAATCAACGTTAATTGGTGAGATGTATTTGAAAGAAATGCGATTTTATATTACAATACTCACATATATAGGAGATTGTGTCATGAACAATGAAATGCTTATCAGAATTACCAGATATTACAGGGCTCTCAGCAAGCTGAGGACAATCGGACTGGAGAAGGTATTTGCACACAATCTAGCTGATGCAGCAGGCGTCTCGGCGGCAATAGTCAGAAAGGATTTCTCTCAGCTCAAGATCTACGGGCAGAAGAGAGGCGGCTATGACATCGTCGAGCTGTCAGACATTCTCGGAAAGATCCTTGGAAAGGGAGAGCCGGAGAACGTAATCGTCATCGGATGTGGAAGAATCGGAATGGCTCTCATGCACTACTCCGGATTCGAGAACGACGGAATCAACATCATCGCCGGATTCGACAACAACCCAGCAGTGCTCCAGAACCAGAGCACCCTGATTCCTATCTACCCTATCTCAAAGCTCAATGAGTTCGCAAAGGAGAACAAGATCTCCGCAGCGATCATCACTGTCCCTGAGGCAGCGGCAAAGGACACCTACTCGCACATCCTCGAGTGCAACATCAAGGGAATCCTGAACTTCTCACCTGTAACGCTCAAGCCTATGGCAACAGCTGACGGAACCCTCCCTGTGGTTCACAACATCAACATCGGACTTGAACTTGAGCAGCTCTTCTATGAGATCAAGTTCCCGAAAGAGCAGCAGGCTTCAGAGTAAGCTTACAGCATACCCTTTCTTCTAGACTCGAAGTATTTGACATCTCTTCCAGAGAAGAGAGGAATCGCCATAGCCAGCGCCCTGAAGGCATTGTCGGCGAACATGCAGATCCAGACCTCGAACAGCGTCGTGTGGAGGATCTTCACGCAGATGACGGTGAAGAGGATTCTTATGCCCCAGGATCCTATGGTCTCGACGATGAAGGTTATCTTCGTCTTTCCAAGTCCATAGTAGATTCCCTCTGAGACTATCATGAGACCGAACAGAGGCTCAGAGGTGGCTATGAGCTTGAGCACGCGGGTACCCTGTCTTATGACCTCGGCATCCGGAGTGAAGATTGCCATGATAGGTTCGGCGAACAGAAAGAGCATCAGACCAGTGAAGGTCATCATGCCGATTGTAAGGAAAACCGACTGTCTCTCGACCACCCTGAACTTGTCCTTGTCATTCTCTCCAACGGATATCCCAATGAGCGTGGAAGTTGCACTTCTGAGACCATAACCCGGAAGATAGAATATCGTTTCGGCTGAAAGGGCAATCGAGTGTGCGGCGAATACCGTGGTTCCCATGGACGATACCAGGGAGGCGAAGACCACATGGCCAAGGCAGCTTGTGGTACTAGTAGCCATTGCAGGGAGTCCGATTCCGATGGTCTCCTTGTACACCAGCTTGTCGAACCTGAGCCCCTTGAAGTGGCAGTTGAGGATAGGCTTTCTGAACATGTGGATGAACAGAAATCCTCCGGCTATGACGGACGATGCTGCGGTTGCTATTGCAGCTCCAGTCACTCCGAGTCCTGCAGTGTAGATAAGCAGGTAGTTAAGTATGACATTGAGCACGTTGGCCACCAGGTTGATCACCATTGGGGTCCTTGTGTCCTTGACGGCTCTAAGCGCACTTGCGCAGATGATGGATGAAGCTCTGAACACCATTGGGGCCGAGATGATCGCGAAGTAGATGGAGGCCTGCTTGCGAATCTCGACATCAGCCTGCATCCAGATCGGGATGACAGGGCTGAGCCCCACAGCAAGAATGCCCACGGACATGCCAAGCACTACTATATAGATTATGGCTTGGGAGGAGACCCTGCTTATCTTCTCCTTGTTGCCTGCCCCAT
>DMOO01000122.1 GCA_003456855.1 Sphaerochaeta sp. | reverse complement strand
AGGCTCGAGGTTTCGATTCCATATCTCTCCAAGTGCTTCAAGAAGTACAATGACATGAATATCTCGGACTATCTCACGTCTTACAGGATATCAAAGGCCAAGAAGCTGATGGAGGACAATCCGTCAATGCTTGTGGCGTCTGTCTCTGAGATGTGCGGATTCGGCAGCACGCGCACATTCATGAGGGTGTTCAAGGCCTCGGAGGGGATTACACCGGGGCAGTTCAGGGCGTCGCTGGGAATCCAGGAATAGTGGCCTGAAATGGAGGTTTGTTTTGTTTAAAGCAGCTGTTATCGGGTGTGGGGCGGTTTCCCGCAACCACGGAAAGTCGCTTAAGGACAACAGGTATGCGACTTTGGAATACTGTGTGGATCTGGTTCCTGAGAGGGCTCAGGCCTTCTCGGAGACCTATGGCGGAAAGCCTCTTACTGACTACAGAGACCTCTATGACAAGGGTCTTGATGCGGTGCACGTGGTCACGCCACACAACACCCATCCCCAGATTGTCATGGACCTTCTGGACCATGGACTCAACGTCTTCTGCGAGAAGCCTCTGGCCATCACTCCGGCTGAGGCCAAGATGATGATCAGAAAGAGCGAGGAGACCGGCAAGCTTCTTGGCGTCTGCTTCCAGAACCGTCTGAACAAGGCCACCGTTGAGGCCAAGGAGATAATTGACAGCGGCAAGTACGGCAAGATCGTCAGTGGAATGGCGCTTGTGACCTGGTACAGGGCCGGCAAGTACTACTCCGAGTCCCCATGGCGTGGAAAGTATGCGGGAGAGGGTGGCGGCTGTGTCATCAACCAGAGCATCCACACCCTGGACCTTGTGGACTATCTGACTGGTGGCGTGGACAGTCTTTCCGGTTTTGACGGGAAGCTTCGTGACACCGATGACTACGAGGTCGAGGACACAGCAATGGCCCTCATCAGGCTGAAGTGCGGTGCCGAGATGGTCGCCTTCTGCACCAACTGCTACCTTGGTTCCAAGGTCTGTGATGTCGAGCTGCGGCTTGAGCATGCCGTGATGACCGTCCGCCAGAGCGGTCTGACAATCGTCGAGGAGGACGGCAACACCATCTTCCACGAGGCAAAGGTCCTGACCGGTGAGAAGAGCGAATGGGGCATCAGCCATGGTCTTCTGATCGACGAGTTCTACAAGTCCCTCAGGGACGGAACACCGTTCATAGCAGACTGCCATACCGGTCTTGCTGCCGTCTCGATGGTCAACGCCATCCAGCACAGCAAGGGCAAGTTCATAAAGATCGAGAGATAAATTCAAGGAGAGATATATGGTCAAGATTTCAATCAAGGAAGCCAAGGAGAAGATCACCAGGATCTTCGCCAATGTCGGGATGAACGAGGAGGAGGGTGCAATCCTTGCACAGATGCTGGTCGAGGCTGACCAGAGAGGCGTCAATTCCCACGGAATCCTCTGCACGGCCCGTTACGTCCGCCTTATCCGTGAGGGGAAGATGAGACCTAACATGTCCTACAGTGTTGTCCGTGACAACGGTACGGTCGCAGTCTGGGATGGCAACCGCTCAAGCGGCCAGATGCTTGGCTACAGGGGAATGGAGGAGGCCATGAAGAAGGCCAGGGAGCACGGGGTCGGAATCGTCTGCGTAAAGGGCTGCAACCACTTCGGAGCCCTTGCATACTATTCACAGATGGCCCAGAGAGCCGGAATGATCGGAATCACCCTTGGAACCGGAGACTCTACGATGGCCCCGTTCGGCGGCTGCGAGAAGGTCATCGGCAACAACCCTGTCGCTGTTGCCGTCCCTGCAGACAAGCAGGTCTCTCCTGTGCTTGACATGGCGATGACGGTCGTTGCCAACGGCAAGATCACCAACATGAGACGCCAGGGCGCCACAGAGATCCCGGAGGGCTGGGGTCTTGACCACGATGGTCTTCCGACCACCAGCATGAAGGACTACTACACGGTTCCTCCGATGGCCGGCTACAAGGGCTGGGGAATGGCTGTGATGGTCGACATCCTTGCCGGAACCCTGTTCGGCGGCGGTACCGGTGACAGGGCAAAGGACGTGTCAGAGGGACCTAGTCTGTTCATCATGGCTCTGGACATCGATGCCTTCAACGACAAGGCCAGGTACCTTGAGGATGTGGACTCCAGAATCGATGAGCTGAAGAAGTCCAAGCCTGCCAAGAACAACACCCGTGGCATCCTGATGCCTGGTGAGATCGAGGACGGCAAGTTCAAGGCCTCTGAGGAGGCTGGAATAGTAGAGGTGCTGCCTGAGAACCTGAAGATGGTCAACGACGTGGCCCTTGAGATGGGGCTGGAGCCGATTGGAACGGTTTAAATATTTGTCAAACAAGTAGATATAGGTAGATATAGAAACGTATAGCTAGAAAGAAAATGGACCCATCGCTGGGTCCATTTTTCGTATGCTTTCCGCTTGTGATCAGATGGTTGTCAGCTCTCCGCACTTGGCAAGGGCATCGCTGTGTCCTGTGACGCAGATGCAGGCATCTTCATAGGCCTTTGTGATCTTGTCGGCCCAGGCGCTGACCGTCTTGACGTCGGCGCTGAGGATTGCCTTCCTCTCTGAGACATAGACGCTTTCAGGTACCTGGCAGAAGTAGTTCTGGTCTGCCATCTTTCCGTCTGAGGCAGGGGACTGCAGAGGTTCTGTATCTGCGATTGTTGAGATGATGTACTTGTCGCAGTCCTCGATTCCCTTGCAGAAGTCACTGAGGAACTTTCCGGCGTTGCTGTAGACCTCAAGGCTCTTTGCAGGGCTTGGGTCACGGTAGGAGTAGCAGAAGGTGTTTCCGCTCATGCCTGCCATGATTCCTGCACCATATGCACCGCCCTGGACGCGGACGACGTTCCAGAGGTACTCGAGGCTGAGGATCGTCATTGCAACTCTCAGGCTGCCGTCGTAGTTTTCGATTCTTGAACCCTTGACTGCATAGCTGATCTGGGCCGGGATTGTGATACCCATCCTCCTAGGAAGCTTTGTCTTGTAGCTGGCAGCGCTCTTGACCTGCTTTCCGGCTGGGAAGGCATCGACTATCTCCTTGCTGTCAAAGCTGTCGAGGATGTCCTGGTCAGCTGTGATGCTGTAGGTCAGAGCCGCCTTTGTGATGGTCTCCTTCTTCAGTCTCTCGCCAAGGGCCTTGATGGCTGGGTTCTGCTTCTCGAAGTCCTTGCTCCAACTCTGGAGGAAGTCGATCATAGTCTTACCGCTTGTAGCCTCGTTGGCTGCACCCTGTGCCGAATAGTGGGCGAGTGTGCAGTATCTGGCGATCAGGTGTCCTCTGGAGACCAGGCTGTTCTTCGCGTTGTCGGCGTTCTGGTCGACGATCTGCTTCATCAGGGTGTCGTTGTCGAACTGTGTGTCGGTAAGGATGTGGATGAAGAGCTCCTGTGCCTGCTTCTGGTGCTCCTTCAGGGCTGAGAAGCGGACTGCCAGCATTGGACGGCAGATCTCCGTTTCCCCGGACTTGGCGTAGGAGTCGATCGAGATGCTGTAGGTTCCGGTGTGGGTGTTGAGCTCTCTCTGGATGTCCTGGACGCTTAGCTTGCTGGTTGGAAGCTGTGTGAAGAGGTCGGTGATAGCGCTGAGTCTTGTCAGGTCCTCGATGCTGTAGTCTGCAAGGTCGAAGTACATTGCGCTGTGGATGATGCCGTGGCTAGCAACCGGGTGCTCAAGCACTGTGACGCCGTCAACGACCTTCTCGTTGGTCGGGTACTTCATCGGATTCGGGTCGATGTCTGAGATGCTGAGAAGTGGGATGGTGGCAAGCTGCTCCTTTGTGTCCTCGCTCTTCTGCCAGGCGAAGAGGGTGTCCTGCTTCTGCTTGATGAGCTTCTGGCCCTCGGCACCGGCTTCGTCCCATTCCTTCTTAAGCCTTGCGGCCTCCTTGGCTCTGGTCTCGTCGCCGCAGGTCTTTGAAGGGACGAGGGTGAGCTCGCAGACGCTGTCCTGGAGGAAGACCTCCTTGAGGATCTTCTCGAACTCTCCGTCCTCGAGCATCCTGTTGACCTTCTCGATGTCCTTGTCGTTCTCGAGGTACTGCATCAGATCTCCGCCGTAGAGCCAGCTGCTTGTTGCGTTGATAGCTCTCTCAAGACCCTGCGGCTCGCGGAGCTCCTTCATGTTGTAGGCGCGGTGGCTCAGGATCGCCTTCATCTGTGCCTTGTCGATTCCGTTCTCGACCTCTTTCTCAAGGGCGTCCCTGATGACCTTTCTGAGCTGTGGGACCTTGTCTGCATCGGTTCCCTTTGCCTGGATGATGATCCATGGCTGGGCGATGTTGTCGTAGGCGATCAGGTTGAGGTCCTGTGCAAGGCCGGACTCGAGTACAGCCTTCTTCAGAGGTGACTCGTTGGACTCTGCAAGGTAGTCGGAGAGGGCTCCGAGAACCATGACCTTAGTCTTGTCCTGCCAGGTGCAGCCAAGGGCTCCGATGACGTACTGGGACTTTCCTTTCTCGTCATCATCCTTGCCTATCTCATAGGTAAGGGTCTGTTTTCTGGCCTTTGGTGCCTGATATGGGATATCAAAGATCATTTCCTGTTTGTCGAACTTGCTAAGGTAGGAATCGATAAGCGAGAGGGTCTTGTCAAGTGGGACGGCACCGTCGAGATAGATCTTCGAGTTGGATGGATGGTAGTACTTCCTGTATGTTGCAACGTACTTCTCGTAGGTCAGGTCCTGTATCTTTCCAGGCTCTCCACCGGAGTTCAGTCCGTAGCAGTTGTCCGGGAACACCAGCTCCTGGATGCCCTGCATCGCAACTCTGTCAACGCCTGACATGGCACCCTTCATCTCGTTGAGGACGACGCCCTTGTAGGAGAGTCCGCTCTCGTCGCTCTCCATGTGCCAGCCTTCCTGGTAGAAGATGCTTGGGTTGTTAAGAAGGCTTGGTGCGAAGACTGCATCAAGATATACGGATGTGAGGTTCAGATAGTCCTGCTCGTTTCTGCTGGAGATTGGGTAGATGGTCTTGTCATCGAAGGTCATGGCGTTGAGGAAGGTGTT
>DMOO01000142.1 GCA_003456855.1 Sphaerochaeta sp. | reverse complement strand
GTTGTTCTCGTAAAGGTATGTTGTCACCCTGGCGATGATTCCGACCTGGTCCTTTCCGACCACAGTAATAATTGACTTGCTTTTCTCCATAGCAGAAACCTCGTTGGCAAAGATTCTAATGATAGTTGGACTTTAAGGCAACACGTTTCTATTTAAAGTTACAGAAGGCTCTTGAAATAGGATCTGTCCACAGGCTCGGTCTCGGTGCCGTCGGAGAACCTGCCCACCAGATTAGCATCCATACTTTCAAGGCAGCTGTCAATGTCATCCTGCCTGCTTGATACGGTGCAGTAGCCCAGATCCAGGAAACCAGTGACCCCCTTGTTGTCTACCAGTATGTTAGGAAGGCAGAAGTCTCCATGGGAGAGGACGAGGTCTGGGTTTCCCTTGTTGCCTTCAAGGAATGGACAGTCCGTCAGATCCACCTGCCAGAGCATCTTAAGTGCGGCTGCGCAGCTCTTGAGAAGTCTGTTGCGGTTGTGGAGGATAATAGGGTCGCAGAGCATCCTGCCCTTGAGCTTTGTCATCAGAAGGTAGGACATGCCGTCCTTGTTCACATGGTACAGAACCCCAGGCACCGGAAGCCTTCCCTTGAGCCACCTCATGGCCTCCACCTCCCTATTGGATATCTCGCTCTCCTTCTGGATCTTCAGGACCATGTCATCGAAGAAAAGCATCTTTGCTCCTGAGAGTCCGATGCCCTCCGAAGGCATCCTGTCAAACAGGTCAGGTCTGTGATCAATGGTGGAAATGATGGCCTGTTTCATTCTCCATGATGCAATTTCTTTATCATTACCACTGAGTAAGATATCGGGAACAACTTTGTCTAAGAACCTCAGAGGATGGGTGTACTGGGGATATTCCAGAAGTCCCGTCTCGAAGCTCTCCTCCGTTGTGGAGCTGTCTCTGATGCTGCCTTTAAGGAGTCTTATAACGCTGTCGCAGATGACCATTGCGGCAGGCTCTCCGCCGGTCAGGATGAAGTCCCCTATCGAGATCTCCTCGTCCACCAGATCGGAGACCCTCTCGTCGACTCCCTCGTAGTGGCCGCAGATGAAGACAAGATGCTTCTTGTCCTTAAGCTCATGGGCCTTGGCCTGGTTGAAGGTCCTGCCCCTTGGGGAAAGCAGAATGGTGTGGCTGTCCTTGTCCTTCACTGACTCCAGGGCCTTGGCTATGACGTCAACCCTGAGGATCATGCCCGGGCCTCCTCCATAGGGTGAGTCGTCTATGGCCCTGAAGGAGCCGTCCGCGAACTCCTTGATGTCCACCGTCTCGAAGTCCAGGCTCCCCTTGTCCATCGCCCTCTTTGTTATGGGGCTTTGCATGAAGCTGGAGAAGTATTCGGGGAACAGGGTCAGAACTGAGATTCTCATGTGCTCAGATTACCCTTTATCGGACTTGAAGACAATCGCTTTAACATCTATGATTTGCACCATGAAGCTGATTTCACAGTACAAGGGTCTTAGAAGGGAGATCTACATACTTTTCTTCGGAAGGATTGTAACAAGCCTCGGTTCCATGGTCTGGCCGCTGCTGACTCTGATTCTCAGCAGAAAGCTGGGCATGAACGCAACCCAGATAGCAATGATCACCATACTCTCAGGCATAGCCTTCCTTCCGGCAAGCGTCATCGGCGGAAAGCTTGCAGACAAGTTCAACAAGAAGATGGTCATCGTCTGGTGTGACCTGATATCCATATTCTTCTACATAACCTGCGCGATCATCCCGGTCTCCATACGAACGGTTATCATGATCATGATAGCCGGTGCCTGCCAGCAGCTTGAGTACCCAGCCTACAACTCCCTGGTTGCCGACCTGACCCTCTCAAGCGACAGGGAGCGCGCCTACTCGCTCGAGTACCTTGGGATGAACATGGGCCTTGTGTTCGCACCGACCATCGCGGGCTTCCTGTTCGAGAACCACCTCTGGGTGGCCTTTCTTACAAGTGGAATCTCAATCAGCATCTCAACGCTTCTCATCTTCATTCTGATAAAGGATATAACACCCATTGAGGAGTCCAACGACGCCAGCGAGTACCAGAAGAGGCAGGACAACGTCTCCATCTTCCAGATACTCAGGAAGAACAAGCTGATCATCCTCTATGCCTTCATAATGATGCTCTACTGGGGAGCCTACGGACAGTACGGCTATCTGATGCCTCTGGACATGGGCAAGCTCCACGGAGAGAACGGCGCCGTGATCTACGGCTCCGTCTCAAGTCTTAACAGCATAATCGTGGTTGTCTGCACACCAATAATGACAAGGCTCTTCCGCAAGGTGTTCCCGACCAAGAAGGCCCTTCTGGGACACATCTTCCTTTTGTTGGGATTCCTTACCTTCCTGCTCTTCAGAGGCCATGTGCCCTTCTACTACGTTGCCATGTTCCTCTTCACGATCGGTGAGATAATGACGACCTTCGTCGAGGGCCCGTACCTCACAACCAGGATCCCTGCAAGCCACAGAGGCAGGATCAACGGCATCATGTCCATAGCGCAGAGCGTGCTCTCCGGAATGATGATGCTGACCTTGGGACAGCTCTATGACAATGTAGGCCCCAGTTCTGCCTGGAGCCTGGTGCTTGGGATACTCGGTGTGTCGCTTGTCCTCTGCCTTTTGCTGATAGTCCTGGACAGGAAAGCCTACCCTGCGCTGTACAAGAAAACTGAATAGCTGCCTATTCTTGTTTTTGCTCTTCTTCCTCAGGCCCGTCGTAGACCTCGATCTCCTTGATCAGAAGCTCGTTGCCGGTCACCAGGTAGGTGTGCGGTCCTCCGCAATAGGGGCAGGTCTTGCCGTACTTGACGGTGGGGTACTCCTTCTTGCAGTCCTCGCAGAAGGTCACGGCGTCGATCTTCTCGATCTTCAGCGTGGAGTCCTTGAGAAGAGGCTCCTTCTTAATTGCCCACTTCCAGCAGTCCTCGAAGTACTCGTTTATGATGGTTGACACCTCTCCTATCTGGAGGGTGACGGAGTTGATTCTGCTGACTCTGTTGGAGGCGGCTATCTCGTTGACCTCCTTGATGCAGTGGAAGACAAGTCCCAGCTCATGCATGCTCAGCCTTCCTTCCAGGCCTTGACCTGATCCTCAAGCCACTTGGCGAACTGGTCGATGCCCTCGCCGGTCTTGGCGCAGATAGGGATCACGGTGGCCTTCGGGTTTCTCATGTGGATGTACTGCTTGCACAGTTCAAGGTCAAAGTCAAAGTATGGCATTACGTC
>DMOO01000137.1 GCA_003456855.1 Sphaerochaeta sp. | reverse complement strand
GTCGGCAAGGAAGCGGTCGCACTTCGGGCAGTAGAGCTGCTCCGTCTCCTTCTCTGTGATGAATCCGTTCTCATCGCAGCGGCGGAAGATGTCCTGGACTATCTCTGTCTGCTTCGGGGTTGAGGTTCTTCCGAAGTAGTCGAAATCAATGTTGAACCACTTGTAGATGTCACGATGGATGGCATGGTAATGGTCACAGAGCTCCCTTGGGCTAACCCCTTCCTTGGCGGCTCTGGTCTCTGTTGCTGTGCCGTATTCATCTGTTCCACAGATATAGAGGGTCTCATATCCTCTGAGGCGGCAGAAACGGGCAAAAACATCCGCGGAGAGAACCTGTGTCAGGTTTCCAAGATGCGGGATGTTGTTGACATATGGCAATGCACTTGTAATCAATCTTTTTTTCATAGCGCATTTATAATAATAAAGAGGGCCGTTTTGTTCAACGGCCCTCTTTGTCATCTTTGATTCAATCGCTTTTAGTACAGCAGATCGAAATAGGTCAGCTCTGTGCTGAGCACCTTGTCCATTGCAGGCACTGTCTGCTTGTAGGACTCAAGGGTTCTCCATAGCTCGAAGAACTCAGGATCCAGCTCATAGGCCTCGGCATATATTCTGGTTGCCTCTGCATCGGCCACACCCTTGATCTCCTCTGCCCTTGCGTATGCACCGGACAGTATGGACTTCTGCTCGCTTGTAGTCTTACCTTCCCACTCTGCAAGCTGTCCACGACCATAGGATCTGTAGGCCTCTGCAATCTGGTTCCTTTCCTTGATCATTCTCTGGTAGACGCTCTCCGTGAGGTCATCGGAGTACTTGATCTGACGGATGATGACATCGATGAGTGTGATGCCATACTCCTGTGTGTAAGGCTCTGCAAGCTCAAGCATCTTGTCCGAGAGTCCGGTTCTTCCGACCTTGATCGACTGCTGCTGTGTGCTTGAGACTGTCAGGGATCTGAGTCTCTCGGCTGCCTCGAGATCATCGATGCTCGAGACCTCCTCCACGACTGTCATATCGTTGATGCGGTTGCTGTTTCTGACAGCCTCGTTGAGATAGTTCTCGGAGATGACTGTTCTGACTGTCGAATCCAGGATGTCATCAAGTCTGAGCTGAGCGTTCTCGACGGACTTCACTGTCTCGTAGAACCTCTTCGGATTGCTGATGACCCAACGGCTTGTAGGATCGACGTAGATGAACTGGTTCTCCTTGGTGGGAATGCGCTGAGCATCACCATCCCAAGAGAGGATCTTTGCGGAATATCTCGTTACAGTGTCTACAAAAGGCATCTTGAACTTCAGACCAGGCTCAGTCTCTACACGAACGATTGCCCCGAATCTTGTGACTACGCTCTGCTCCCCTTCCTCGAGGATGTAGAAAGGTCCGAGGATGGCAAGGATTATGATGAGTGCAACTATGACTCCAAGTGTGATCAATGTCTTCTTCATATCAGTTGCCCTCCTTTGTGAGGTTCATGAACGGTAGGAAGCCGTCCAGGTTGCTGTCGACGATTGTAAGTTCGCCTGGGGCATCGCTGGCAAGCACCTCCTCCATGGTCTCGATGTAGAGTCTCTTGGCCGTGATCTCAGGGCTCTTCTCATACTCTGTCAGAACGCTCTTGAATCTGGCGACGTCACCGGTTGCGCTGTTGACTCTCTCAGCGGCATAACCCTGAGCCTCCTGGATGATCTTTGAGGCCTCACCTTCAGCGGCAGGGATGATGGAGTTGTAGTTCTCCTTTCCTTCGTTGATGTACTTGTTCATGTCCTGAATGGCCTTGTTGACGTCCTCGAAGGCATCCTGTACATCTCCTGCAGGAGGGACGATGTCCTGGAGCTTGACGGTCACGATCTTGACTCCCATGTCGTAGGTGTCCAGAGCTGCCTGGAGCTTCTCCTGGGCCTCGACCTCCATCGACGTTCTCTCGCTTGTCATGATGCTGAGGATCGGAAGGTCTCCAACCAGCTGGTTCATGACTGATCTTGAGATGTCACTGATTGTGGTCTTCGGGTTGTTGAGATTGAACAACCACTTGTAAGGATCATCGATCCTGTACTGCACAATCCACTGGATGTCAACGATGTTCAGATCACCGGTGAGCATTGTGGACTCTGCAGTGTATTTACTGTAGTTGTAAGAAGTTGATGCACCGGAAGTATTGCCGGTTGTTGTTGCCCTGTAGCCGAATGACATGGTCTGGACGGTCTGTGTCTCGACATTGTAGCTGGAGTCTATTCCGAACGGGATCTTGAACTGGAGACCCGGGCCAACAGTCTTGAGATACTTTCCGAATCTGAGAATCACAGCCTGCTCAGTCTGGTCCACCACGAAGAATCCTGTGGATATTGCGACGAACACGAAAACCACGAGCAAAGCGATGATCAGCAGTTTAGGAGAAAAGCGGAAGCTCTTCTTGGCCTTCCCGCCACCTGAGCTGTTGCTCTGGAACGGGTTGTCCTTGTTGTCTTGGTTGTAGCTAAAAGCCATGTTACCTCCTAAGAGAGTTTTCTCTTCTACAAGAAATATAATGACAAATCCCCAAGGGGACAACTCAAAAGAGATTCAATAGTATAATGTTTAGGTCCGAACTCAGACGTTTGGCTCGTAGATGCAGAATGCCTCGGTGTTCTCGAGCTCGGTGACGGTCTTTGTCAGGATGAGATCGAAGATGGCGTTTGCACAGTACTGAGCATTCTCGATGCGCTTGTTTTCCTTCTCCTCAGCCTCGCACTCCGGTTCGAGATTGATACCTATGACAGGGATTCCACGCTTCTTTGCTGTCTCCATGAAGAATGCATCTGTCTCTCCCGGGCAGAAAAGCATGAAGGCATCGACGACACATGTTCTTGCGAAATGGATATCTGACATGCGCTTCTCATCAATGAGAGAAAGCATGAATCCACGTTCGGCACAAAGTCTGTAGACACGCATTGTGGATCGTGCCCATTCCGGAGCATAACAGATTGTTCCGGTGTCAGGAATGATCATACAGATGGTCTTGTATCTGTTTTCATTTCCGAGCTGTCCGACATTACTTCTGTAGCCAAGCTCCTTGGCGCACTGAAGAATCTTCGAGACTGCATCAGCGGAGATTCTGTTCGGCCAGTTGAACGCGAAGGAAACAGTCGTTTTCGAGTAACCGGTCTTCTCTGCAATGTCTGAAATCGTGACTCCCTTTTTTCTCATTCCCCAATCCTCTCTAAAAATTTCAATCTGAAGTTAGATTTTAGACTATGTATCTTGGTTGGGTCAATTTTTTTCCTTATGGAAATAGTAAAATAATTAACTTTTATGCATAAAAATGGAACAGAAGCCGTTTAAACAGGAATTATGGTCAATTCTGCATCGGTAAAGCCGCTTGTCGTCTTCTGGAGAAGGCATATACCCTGCCCCTTAACGGAATCCTCAACCAGGAGATTCACAACCAAGGTGCAGGTTGAACCCTCTGTTATGTCTGCTTCGTCGTAGCGGACTGTGAACTGGATCGGGAAGTTGAGGATATTGCGGATTCTCTGGTGGGAGATCTCAGTCACAAGACCGGTTGTTGCATCGGTTGCAAGAAGGGAGATGTCCAGAATATCCGAGGAAGTCGGGAAGAAGAAGCCGGCACCATAATTTACAGTACCCATTATAAGACCAACTGAGGATTCAGTGCTTTGGGTCTGCGTTAGACTGAACTGTCCGGGCACTCCACCTGATTCGGCAATTGTGGCACAGGAACTCATGCCAAAAAGCACAGCTGCAACAAGAACTGTGGTTACAATCGCTGATAGTGGATTCTTTCTTCTCATTTCTTAGGCCTCTGGTCCTATAGTCTCCTCGTAGTGCTCTGTTCCAAGAGCAAGGATTCTGGAGATGTGATCGTCGTTCAATGCATATATCACGCTTTTGCCATCCTTTCTCCAACGTACCAGACGAGCCACTCTGAGCAGCTTGAGATGCTGGCTGGTAACTGACTGTGAAATACCAAGGCTTGAAGAGATGGTGTTCACATTGGCCTCGCCTGCATCAAGAAGGAAAAGAATGCGAAGCCTTGTCGGATCACCGAACACCTTGAAGAAGTCCGCAATGTCAGTGACCTCCTCCTCTGGTGGAATGATGTTGTTAAGATCATTGTTGTCCATAAGAATCCTCGCTTTTTTCCTTATTCTAATGATAAATGAAAAAAGGTTGTCTGAAAAGTCAAATCAAGATACCCTAGGATAAGTTACATACTTGGATGAAAAAAACAGAAGGGACAGATCGGCAGATGTCAAGGAAAGAGAAGCTTTCAGGCGAGCAGCGCTTCGAGCAATACTATGGAGAACTCTATGGCCAGAGGTGGCCTGTACTTAAGGAAGCCCTCCTTAAGGAGACCAATCCGGTTTCCCTTTCCGATGAGCTTAAGGCTCCATATTATATGGATAAAGCATCAATCTTAGCCGCTTCAATACTTCCTATTTCGGAAAACAACTCTGTATTAGATATGTGTGCAGCCCCTGGAGGCAAGACTTTGACCATTGCTTTGCGCCTAAAGGGGAAAGGAAGCCTTGTATCAAACGATCGCTCCGCAGCAAGAAGAAACAGACTTCTCAAGGTGCTTGATGACTGCTTGCCGGAGGATTACAGATCAATAATCAAGGTCACAGGACATGACAGCACAACATGGTCACTGCATGAGAAGGATGCCTATGACAGGATTCTTCTTGATGCACCCTGCTCTTCGGAGAGACATGTGCTTACAGACCCCTCTGCCCTGTCAATCTGGAGTCCCAACAGACCGAAACAGCTTGCCATCCAACAGTTCGCCATGCTTGCCGCGGCTCTTGATGCCGCCAAGTCAGGTGGCTTTGTGCTCTACAGCACCTGTTCAATCTGCAATCTGGAGAATGAGCTTGTGATAGAGAAGCTCTTCAAGAAGAGATCCGGTCTCTTTGAGAAGATTGACATGCTTGTCGACCATCCGGAGATTGAGAGACTCTCAGAGCCTCTTTCCCATGGAAGGATCGTTCTGCCTGATGTACAAGATGGTGCAGGACCACTCTACTTCTGTCTCCTTAGGAAAAACTGACCATGGCAAATACTGTTGCAATAAAGAAATGCAATTCATATGACATAGATAGGGTCTATGAGGCTCTCAAGGAGCTTTGCCCTAAGGCCAACATGCCCGATGTCTCGGGCAAAAAGGTTCTTCTGAAGCCGAACATACTCTCCGATGCAAGGCCTGAGGCCGCCATAACGACAAATCCGACAGTTGTAAGAGCGATGATAAGGATTCTGAAGGAGAACGGCGTCTCTGAGATCTATGTTGGAGACTCTCCAGGCCTGCACACCCCTGCTTTCACCGCAAAACACTGCGGAATTCGTGATGTGGTTGATGAAGAAGGTGCGATCTGGTGTGATTTCACCGATTCACCTGTCACAAAAAGGCTGGCAGGTATGCGCCTAAAGCTCCCAATGGCCGCAATTCTCGAAAAAGTGGACCTGGTCTTCTCGCTTTGCAAGTTCAAATCGCACGCTCTGATGTACGCAACGGGTGCAACAAAGAACCTCTTTGGAACCATTCCAAACGTGAACAAGGCCCTTTGCCATGCAAAATTCCCAAGCAGAGACAGCTTTGCAAAGGTCATAATCGGTATTCATGAGACGATCAAGCCCTCTTTCTGCGTGATGGACGGTATCATCGGGATGGAGGGGGCAGGACCAGCGAATGGAACCCCCAGGGCAATGGATCTCCTGCTTGCCAGTGACAGCTGCCTTGCAATGGACATTGCACAGGCCACCATCATGGGACACAGAATAGAGGATATCCCGATTCTGAGGGAGGCAAAACGTCGACATCTTCTCCCGGATTCCATCGACTACCCTCTTCTTGATGCCAAGAATCTTGTTATTGATGACTTTGAGAGAATAGAGATCAAAAGGACAAACCTGTTCAAGGCCCTGCTTCTGCCGTTTTTGACCTCCAGGTTCCAGAGAATACACCAGAGGAAGGAACCGGAACCGGTTTTCAACGACGATCTCTGCATTCGTTGCCAGAGGTGCATAAACATCTGTCCCCAGAAGGCACTTTCACTTGTTCCTATTGAAAACTCTAATTCCAAACATGTAATATGTGATTTGAAGAAATGCATACGGTGCTATTGCTGCCATGAGATGTGTCCGGTTAATGCAATCACTGTAGGAGGGAAGAATGACTAGAATATACCTGCTGACTTTGCTTTTTGGGATAATACCAGTATCAGAGTTGAGAGGTGCCATTCCCTTTGCATACTTCAATGGCGTGCCGCTTTGGCTTTCATTCATTCTTGGGGTGCTCTCAAATGCCTTGGTCCCGTTCATAGGCTTCATATTCTTTGCAACTCTGCACAAGCTGCTGGACAAATGGAGCGTCTACCACAGGTTTTTCGAGAAGACAATCGAAAGGGCAAGAAGAAAGGTCGGTGAGAAGGTTAGGAAGTATGGCTTACTTGGACTTATGTTGTTTGTGGCCATACCTTTACCAATCACAGGAGCCTGGACCGGAACCATCGGTGCCTGGGTGCTTGGGCTGGAGAAGAAGAAGAGCATACTATTCATCCTTCTTGGAGTCCTGATTGCGGGTATAATTGTATCCACAGTAGTCTATACAGGTGCAGGCATTGCCAGCATCTTCACAAAGACCATAGAGCTTTAATCCTTTAAATACAAAAAGTTATTTTAGTTAGTAAGTACAACTCCGAAACCAGCGGGAAGCTTCATTGCGCCATTCTCTACTGCTGCAGCAACCTTATCAAGGCTCTTTATTGAAACCTCTAGGCCATCAACGCCAGGAGCAACTTCTTTGAGGTCTATTCTCTCCTCTCTTGAAGACATGTTGAGAACGACTGCCGTGCATTTCCCACTGCCCTTGTCTGTAAAGCTGTAGGCAAGAACTCCAGATGGAACGGTGTTGGAGAACACGGCATCGGTGTCAGATATCTCCGTCCTCTCCTTCTTGAGTCTTATCAGGGCTCGGTAGAGATTCAGCATGCTGTCTGGATCAGTCTCCTCATGCTCCACAGTCAGATCCTTCCAGTTTGGTGTGTAGTTAGGTTCAAGCCAAGGCTTTGCAAGGCTGAAACCCATGTTCTCCGAGCTGTTCCACTGCATCGGGCGTCTTTCACCATCTCTGCCCTTATGGAACGGCCAGTACTTGATACCTACCGGATCCTGGATCTCGCTCTTGGGGAAGCCCTTGCTCTGCATACCAAGCTCCTCGCCGAAGTATACAACGCTTACTCCTCTCTGTATAACGAGATACATTGCAAGCATCCTGGCTGTTTCAACATTGTTATGTACCCTGGTTATTGCCCTTGGAACATCATGGTTGGAAAGGACCCAACAAGGGATTCTTCCCTTTTCAATGCTGCAGAGCTCATACCATCTGCTGGCCACCTTTCTTATGTTCCTGGCCTTGAGAGGCTGCTTCACAAGAGAGAACTCGAAGCAGAGCTGAAGCTCATCGTTGTTCTCACCCATATAGGAGGCGCTCTGCTCCATCTGGCCACGGCCCTGAACGGAGATCTCTCCAAGCAAGGCCCTGTCAGAATACTCGTCTATGACCTTCCTCAGCTGTCTTATATACTCATGTGTGTATGGAGTATTTCTATCGTAGATATGGTTTTGCATGTCATATGGTCTAGGAGTCTCGCCCAACATGTATGGATTTGACCTGAACTCAGGATCCTTTCCCACCATGTTTATGACATCAAGTCGGAACCCATCAACACCCTTGTCCAGATAGTAGCGAACCTCGTTGAAGATTGCTTTGCGGCACTCCTCATCATGCCAGTTCAGATCCGGCTGCTCCTTCAGGAACGAGTGAAGATAGTACTGTCCCCTCGTTTCGTCATATTCCCAGGCGCTTCCACCAAAACAACCCATCCAGTTATTTGGTTTGGAGTCCTTCCAAACATAGAAATCAGTATACTTTCCATTGCGTAACTTGCTTTGTTCAAACCAGTTATGTTTATCAGAGCTATGATTGAGAACCATATCCATCATGACTTTCAAACCTAGTTTGTGAGCCTTGCTTACCAATAGGTCGAAGTCATCCATGCTGCCGAATATGGGATCTATCGCCCTGTAATCGGAGATGTCGTAACCGAAATCCTTCATGGGGCTCTGGTAGATGGGACTAAGCCAGATGCCATCGACACCAAGGCTCTTTATATAGTCCAGCTTGGAGATTATGCCTTCAAGGTCCCCTATTCCATCACCGTTTGAGTCCATGAAGCTTCTTGGATATATCTGATATATGACTGCATTCTCGTACCAATTATTCATATGATTATTATAGACCAAATGCAGGAATTGGAACTTTTAAAGTTCATTTTTTTGATTATTGTTTTTTATATCAAGAAGATATGAGTTAGAAATTAGTTTTATATAAAAACAATGATTTTCAAATAAGAATTAATAGAGATTTGATATAAATACATCAAAATTTATAGTAAACCTATATAATTTAGCTATTGGAGAAATACCATAAAAATATTGAATCGAATTATAATACTATGGTTTTAATTAATTCTTGTACTTCTTGTAGAACTCTTTGAGAGCGAACCTGATTCCTGCTGCCCAACCAAGACCCATGTCATCGAAGAGCTCCTCAAGCTCCTTCTTTGTTGACGGCTCGATGGAGAAAGTTGTGAGAATCTTCTTCTCTTCCTTTCTTCTACGAGAACCGGAGTCACTTGCGAAAAGCTGCTTGGCTTTTACGCTGATGTCTTCATCGTACTGGACAGAATCTTCAGGATTTCTTTTCAATGCCATAACTCATACCTTCCCTAGTAGCCTCAATCCCAGATGACCTTCTCAAGGGCGATTATAGACTCGACGGTCTTGTCCTTGAGACCCCTTCCCCTCTCTCTGTACAGCTGTGGAGCCATTGATGCCTCCTGAGCCTTTCTGAAGACAGGATCTACTGGAATCTTATAGACTTCAAACGAACCCTCCTGGGCCGCTTTGTATATATCTCTATGTTGTTTTATACGTTCATCGTATGAGTTGATGATGACCCTTGAATGGCAGACCTGGCTGCGAAGGTTCTTCTTCAGGCGCTTGAGCTCATCGATGAAGATCTCAAGTCCGTCCAAGCTGAAGACCTCAGGGGTCATTGGGGTGATTACTTCGTCACTGGCGATGATTGCGGACCTCTCAAGACGACCGAGACCTGGTGAAAGATCCAGGATGATATGGTCAAAGTCCTTTGAAAGCTCATTGACAAGGTCCTGAAGAACGAAAGGCTCCTCAGACAGCTTTGTCTCACTGTAGTTCTTGAGAACACCACCGATACCGAAGGTTGGAAGCAGATAGAGGTTCTCGACCTGCTCTACTGCAACGACAGCATCCTTTATATAGCATCTTCCCTGGACGACATCCGCCAATTCATACTTTGGCGTTTTCTTGAGGAACCAGGAGGAGGCATTACCCTGTGGATCGACATCTATAAGGAGAGTCCTGAAGCCATCCAGTGCAGACTGGCACGCAAGAGTCCCTGAAATCGTAGTTTTTCCTACTCCACCTTTCTGAAGATGAAATGCAATCGTTTTAGCCATAAAATCACCTAAAAACAATATATACTACGGGTTGAATCTATACAAGAGTTTTTTTGTTTTAATCTATTTTTTGTATGTATTCCAACAGTTTTCCTACCACACAGCTATCAAAATAATGAAATACGATAGCCTTCGAATATGAAAGTTATATAATTCTAATATCTCTTTCTCTCATATCATGCAAAGTTGGCAGAAATATTGTATTGTTTATGTATAATTATGCTATGATAGTGATATTTAAATAATTTGTTTTATGTGAATAGTAGTATAATTAACATATGACTTTAGGACAAAAAATAGGACCCCATCAAAGGGGTCCATAATTAGGATGTCAATTGCACTCAGTCGTTTGAAAGCAGATTCTTCAGGAACTCATCGTCCTCACTGGAGACCTGGACATCTTCGGTTTTCTCCTGGGTCTCAGGCTCTTCGTCAAAGGCCCTTTCTCTATTGTAGTAATAGTCATCACTCTTCTTCGGCCTTCTGTCAGCAGTCTTGATCAGAACTATGATAAGGTAGACAAGACCTACAACACAGGTCAGGATTCCGATGCTGAGAAGCTTTTCATGCATGATGAAGAAACCAATCTTCTCAAGCACTGCCATCACAGCAGAAGGCTCTTTCACTGCCTCAGTTGCGGATTCAACCACCTCTGGTTCTGAAACGGTCTCTACAGGCTCAGGAGCAGCGGTTTCCGCTTCAGCTGATGCTTCAACCTCTACCGGGGCTTCGGAAGCCTCTGTGGCCTCTGTGGCGACTTCTTCAGCCTCTGCAACAGCTGGAGTCTCTTCAACAGGCGCCTCTGCTGCAGGAGCGACCTCAGTGAAGGTGTAATCACCATCAACTGCAGGTGTGCTGGTGGAAGGAGTATTGTCAACCCACTCCTCTTCCTCAAAGAAGAATTCATCCTTGACAGTCTCAACTGTTTCGGCTGGCTCAGCTGTCTCGGTGACCTCCTCTGCAGGAGCCTCCTCCTGGACAACTTCTGCTTCCTGCTCGACAGGCGCAGCCGTTTCCGTCGTTTCCGTCTCTTCAATGGCTGGAGTCTCCTCTTCGGTCACAACCTCTGCAGTCACAACCTCTGGGGCCACTTCAGGCTCTGAAGTCTTGCTTGACTTAGTGGCACAGGATACAAGAAGCATCAGTACTAAGGTCAAAACAACAAGTGATTTTTTGATTTTCACCGACTAACTCCTATTGTTAAAAAGACTTGAGAATATCGATATGTTTCTGGGACTTCTCGATCTTCTCTTCGAACTCAGCCTTCTTACCCATCTCCTTGTCTATGGCTTCCTGCTTTGCATTGGCCATGAACTTCTCGTTTGAAAGCTTCTTCTCGACACCTTCAAGCAAGGCCTGTGTCTTCTTTATATCATTTTCAAGTCTGGAAATCTCTTTGTCAACATCAATTGCATCTCTAACAAAGACATAGGTCTCAAAGCCCTGTCCAGCAATCGGGAAGGCTCCAGAAACGTCCAGTGAGCCGTTGTCATCGATCTTCAGGTCATCAGCATTGGCAAACACCTTCAGAAGGTCGATATGATCCCTCATGAAGGATGAAAGCACACCGGCCTCGTCTGTTCTGACAACTATCCTAAGCTTTCTCTCAGCTCCGATTCCAAGCTCAGCTCTCATGTTTCTGACACTTCTGACCAACTCCTGCATTGCAGCCATCAAATGGGCATCTTCAGGGAACTTTCTGCTCTCAAGATACTCTGGGAAAGATGCATTGATTACCTTGTTTTCCGTATTCGGAAGCTTTGACCATATCTCCTCTGTGATGAAGGAGAGCATCGGATGCATCATCTTCATGGACTCTGCAAGGATATCCATCAGTATTGAGACAACTCTATCCTTCTCAGCATCGTCACCGGTGTACAGTGAAAGCTTGGAAGCCTCGACATACCAGTCGCAGAAGTCGTTCCAGAAGAATTCATACAGGGCAGATGCACCGTCGTTGTAGCGGTAATTCTCGAATGCAGACTTTGCACTTCGCACCGCAGAATCAAGGCGTGAATAAATCCATCTGTCAAGTTCCGTAAGGTCACAATCCTTCACAGGAACAAGAGTGCGTCCCTCAAGATTTCCCAGGATGTAGCGGCTTGCATTCCAGACCTTGTTGCAGAAGCGGC
>DMOO01000230.1 GCA_003456855.1 Sphaerochaeta sp. | reverse complement strand
GTCCTGAGAATCACTACCTTACCATAGCTTGGAGCAATACCTGTCAGATTGAGTTCTGCCGGGTTGCCAAGGATACCGGTAACGTATGAGCGGTTCTTGACATTAGCCTGCTGGTAGGCTACGATGTCTTCCAGGTTGAGACCGGAAATCTTGTCATAAACCTGCTTGTCATAATCAGCACCTACACCCTTCTCCTGAAGACTGATATAATGCCAGATGACATTGGCCCCGTTATATCTTCTTGTAGCAAGGTTCTGGACCGCATTGGCCTTGGCAACGTCAAACGACTTCTGGTTTGCCGGCATGTCAGTCAGGATCTCATCCATCGCACTCATAGCATCCAGCATCTTGTCGTTCTGGGTGTAAACCCTTGCAAGATAGAATGGAACCTCACCCTTTCTGCCAGGAAGGCTTGTGCGTGCGCTTGCATGGTATGCAAGACCCTTTGCCTCACGGATGTCCTGGAAGACGATTGAGCTCATGCCGGAACCGAAGTAAATGTCATAGAGGTTTACAATAGCGTCGTTTGCAGGGTTGTATTCAACATCATCATAGCTGATAACCTTGTACATGTTGATCTGGTTTGCCTTGTAAGGAGCAAGGTAAACACAAGGAGTCTGGGTGGACCAAGCCTTGAAGAGCTTGCTTGGACCGAACTCTGGCAGATTCTCCGCAACCTTGTGCATCTGAGGAAGCTTCTGGAGCATATTTTCCTTGGATTCAGGACCATAGTAAACCACAGCATGCTTATGGGCGAGAACATCCTTGACGGCAGCTATCAGCTGGTCAGAAGTAAGGGCTGCAATCTGGGCAGGCTTCAAGTCCATGGTCATAGGGTTTTCAGGACCATAGATTGCATACATCTGAACGGCACTCTCATTTGCCTTCTTGCTGGTCTTGGCGTTCATTTTCTCCAGGATCCAGTTCTGCTTCATCATCTCAAGAAGATTCTCATCGGCCTTGACGTTGGCCAGGAAGTTCTCCAGCAAGGCAACTGCCTCTTCCATTGAAGACCCAAGTCCGGAAAGCGCAACAGTTACATCGTTTGCGCCAGGATTTGCATAGAATGAGCAGGCAAGGTTGTAGAACTTGGAACTGATCTGGTCAGCAGTGAGTGAATCCGTTCCGAGAGCCTGGACATAGGAAATGGCATAAGGCAGGATGTCTATGTCATTGGAACCGTTGGTAAAGTAGTATGCCAGATTGAAAAGCTCGTTGTCATCGTTATGCTTGTAGTAGAAATCGAGGCCGTTTGACAGTTTCCCTACAGACATGTCCTTGTCAAAGTCAACAAACACAGGCTGGATAGGAGCTGCAGAGTTGGCCAATGTCTCCATATCGCGGAGGAACTGGCTGGAAGTGTCCCTGTTGGTGCGGATAGCGGTGATGGCAGGTTTCTCGAGCTTCTTGACGCCTACCTGAGGACCCTGTACCTTGTTTACCTGAACATAGTTGTCACCGAAGTGGCGGTTGGCAAAAGCAACCACATCTTCCTTGGTTATCTTGGCAATACGGTCACCTTCGCCTATTACATAATCCCAAGGCAGGTGATTGATGAAAGCATTGTACTGCCATGAAGCAAGGGCCCTGTAGGAATCCTGCGCCTGCATTTGCTGGCGGCGGAAGTTGTTTACTATAGAGGTCAGTACGGTTGAATCAAAGTCTCCTCTCTTTACCTTCTCAAGCTCTTCCATGACAATTGCCTTTGCCTCCTCCAGACTTTGTCCTTCTCTTGGCTCGCACTCAAGGAAGAATACGATATAATCGCTCAGTGTATAGCTGTAGGCTGCAGCTCCAAGAGTCTTCTGAGGACGGTTCACGTTCTGGTCGATAAGACCTGCACCTCCACGGTTTGTAAGAACGTTGGTAAGCATGTAAAGAGTGTCCTCAGTATAGTTGAGACCCTCTCTTCCGGCTTTGTAAGCAGAAGGGAATCTCCAGCCCATCTGGACAAACGGAGACTCCAGTCCGTAAACGGTCTTCTCTATGTGAGCGTTGATCGGCTCCTCATCCTCGAATTCCAGAAGCTTGAGGTTGTCGTTCTTCTTCCAGTCTCCGAAATACTGCTTGATGGTTGCAATCACCTGGTCAGGATTGAAGTCACCGGCCATGCAGATAGCCACGTTGTTAGGAACATAGAAGTTGTCAAAATGCTTCTGGATGTTCACGATAGAAGGGTTCTTCAGGTGCTCCTGGGTTCCGATGGTGGTCTGCTCACCGTAAGGGTGCTTGTCAAACATCGCGAACAGAAGGGTATCTACAGCATTTCCGCCATCACTTGAAAGACCAAGGTTGCACTCCTCGTAAACAGCCTCAAGTTCAGTATGGAATCCTCTGATTACCATATTCTTGAAGCGGTCGCTCTGAACCTTTGCCCAAGCCTCTACCTGATTTGAAGGAATATCCTCGGTATAAACTGTCATGTCAAATGAGGTGAAGGCGTTTGAGCCCTGAGCACCCATCTGGGCCATGATCTTGTCATACTCGTTGCCGATAAAATACTCGGAAGCGGCATAAGAGATGGAGTCTATCTTGGCATACTGTGCCTTTCTCTCTTCAG
>DMOO01000022.1 GCA_003456855.1 Sphaerochaeta sp. | reverse complement strand
CCATGAAAGTGTTTGCACACAGGGGTTTCTCGGGCAACTATCCTGAGAACACGATGCTGGCGTTCAGAAAGGCCATCGAGGCCGGTGCCGACGGCATTGAATTGGACATCCACGAGAGCAGTGACGGCCAGCTGGTCATCATCCACGACGAGAACCTGGTCCGCACCACAGGCATTGACGGCCTGGTTTCGGACTTCACGCTCAATGAGCTCACCAAGATAAAGGCGTCAAAGACAAAGGACGATGCCTTCGAGGCCACCATCCCTTCCTTCGAAGAGTTCTGCGACTTCATGAAAGATGGCTCATTTATCACGAATGTTGAAATAAAAACGAACAATACCTGGTATCCAGACATCGAACGCAAGGCTGTGAACATGATAAAGGCCTACGGACTCGAGAAGAGGATCATTTTCTCTTCCTTCAACTGGATCTCAGTCATGAGAGCCAAGCAGCTTGCACCTGAGATCGAGTGCGGCTACCTCTACGAGGGCCAGAAGCACATCCACCTTGCACCTGAAACTGTCGAGGCGGGCATCCAGTACATGCATCCGGACTTTGCCCTTCTTGATGACGGGACCGTTGCAGAGTGCGCAAAGTGCAATGTGGGCCTCAACATATGGACGATCAACACCGAGGAGCGCATGAAGCAACTCATCGAATGGGAGGATGAACACCACATCATCAACGCTGTGATAGGAAACTACCCCGACATGTGTCTTCGCATGCTGGGAAGATAAGGACTTTTCTATGGAGATTGTGAACTTTAGGAAAAACGAGGCGCTCTTCCGCCAGGGCGAGATAGCCACCAACATGTACGAGATAGTGACAGGCCAGGTCGGCATCTACATGGACTACGGAGAGGAGTCCCAGAAGGAGCTCGGAATTCTGGGCGAAGGCGACTTCGTCGGAGAGATCGAGCTGATAGACTCCTCCACAAGAATCGCCTCGGCCGTTGCCATAACCCCAGAGACAACTGCCAAGAAGCTCACAATCGAGGATTTCAACGCCTACATGCGTGAGAACCCTGCCAAGGTGATAGTGATAATCCAGCAGATCGGAGCCAGAATGCGCCGTCTGGACAACTACTTCCTTGACGCCTGCAAGACCATTGACGAGTACCGCAAGTGCGAGGAGTCCAAACTCCCCAAGAGCCCATCACTGATGGCACGTCTGAAGCGTTTCTCCGCAGTCGTGCGGAAAAGAGGTTGAAAGACAATCTTGAGAAATATCTAAATCTAGCCCCTTACCAAACCATTGGAATAACGAGAGATGGAACTTGAGAGACTGGGAAAGAAAAACAGGGATGTCTATCTGATCACCTGATGATATTCGTCCAGGCGTGCTCCTCCTTCTCAGGAAGACCATACTTCTCCTTTCCAAGCTCAATGCTTCTCATCAGGAAGACCATGTTCCTTGCAAGGGTTCTCATTGTCTGAAGACCCTCGATGTCCTGCTCTGCCTCTCCCTTTGCACCGCCGTGGACACTGTTCCAGTACTGGCTTGAGGCAACAGGCATGCCTGCTATCGTGAAATACTTGTTGAGCTCATCGAAGGTGGCTGAGCAGCCTCCCCTTCTTGCAACCGCGATGCTGGCTCCTACCTTCATCGTCTTGTCTACCGGGGCGCTCTGGAAGAGTCTGTCCATGAAGGACACAAGGGTTCCGTTTGCAGATGCATAGTAGACAGGTGAAGCGATGACAAGACCGTCGGCCTCCTTGAACTTCGGAGCGGCCTCGTTGACAGCATCGTTGAAGATGCACCTGCCAAGCTTCTTGCATGCACCGCAGGCCTTGCATCCACGGATGTCCTGGTCGCCGATCTGCATGGTCTCGAACTCAACTCCGCTCTCCGCGAAGATCTTCTCCATCTCCTTGATGGCCATTGTCGTGTTGCCGTCCTTCCTTGGACTTCCGTTGATGATAAGTACCTTCATATTCTTCTCCCTATGTTTTATTTGCTCTTGACGACTACTTTGCAGTTCTCCAGGACCTTGATCATGGCGCTTTGGAGTCTGATCGCCGGGATCTCCTTGCTCGAATCGAAGCTGTTGTATAAATCCTTCTCGTCCTCTACATGAATGGTTATGTCGTACATACCTTTCTCCACTACATCCCATGATAAATAATAATGCTTTCAACAACAACCGAAAGAATCCGGAAAAGTGCGTTATAATGGACCCTAAAAGGAGTTCACATGACACAGAAGCAGGTTAGACAGATCCTACGGGACACCGCATTCGTGCACACAAGCGCAACGGCAGAGGAGCTCAAGGTCGCCCAGTACCTTGAACAGGCGGCAAAGGGAATGGGAGCCCAGACCCACCTTGAGGAATTCGACACAAAGCTGGCGGACATCCACAGCGCAACGCTCACAGCAGACGGCAAGGACATCCCGTGCAAGGCCTTCATGCTCTGCGGCAGCGGAAGCGTCACGGCACAGCTCTGCTACCTGCCCAACTCAGACCCCGCCTCCCTTGTGGGCGTGAAAGGCAAAATCGCCATTCTGGACACTGGGGTGACGCATTTTCTCTATCAGGACCTGGTCGAGGCCGGCGCCGTGGGAATCATCACATACAGCGGAAACGTGCTCTTCTCAGACAACGACATCGACCGCAAGGAGCTCCGACCCTACGTGCAGGCCGATGCCAAGAAGATCCTTGCGGTGAACGTCAACGCGAAGGATGCTTTCAACCTCGTGAAGGCCCAGCCTCAGCAGCTCACGATCGCAGTCGATCAGACGGAGTTCGATGCCAAGTCCCACAACGTCATCGCGGAGATCCCCGCCAAAGGCGATGCCTCACAGCCCGGCAAATGGGTTGTTCTCTCCGCCCACTACGACACCACCCCGCTCTCGGTAGGAGCCTACGACAATATGACAGGCTGCATAGGGCTTCTCGGAATCCTTGAGAGCTTTGCGAAGAACCCCTGCAACCACAACCTCCGCTTCATCTTCTGTGGAAGCGAGGAGAGAGGCCTTTTGGGCTCAAAGGCCTACGTTTCAGCCCATGAAGAGGAGCTCAAGGACATCGTTCTGGATATAAACCTGGATATGATAGGAACCGTCATGGGCAGGTTCATAGCCTGCATCAGCGCAGAGGAGCGCCTGAAGGCCTTCATCGAGTACTTCAGTGCCCAGCGTGGATGGGGAATAGAAACAAGAATGGGAGTCTATTCAAGCGACTCCAGCCCGTTTGCAGACAAGGGCGTCCCTGCCCTGTCCTTTGCACGCCTAGCACCTTCCAGCCAGGCCACCATCCACAGCCGCTACGACAGGAAGGAGCTGATCTCGGAGAAGCAGATCCTCAAGGACATCGAGTATCTTACGGCCTTCACCGCCTTCATGGCAGACTCTGTGGTCTGTCCGGTAAAACGTGACATCCCTGAGTCGGTTAAGAAGGAGCTTGACGTCTACATGTGCAGAAAAAGAAAGGAAAGTTGAGAAATAACAGAACCTTAACAACTGCAGAACAATAATCAAACAACTCGACGTTAGATTGCAGTTGTTGATAAGAACAAATCAACTTTCTCCAACAAAAACTTTTCTCTAATACAACAAGAAGGCCTCCTGAGAACCGGGAGGCCAAATTGTTTGAATTCAACGGAATCCATTTCCACACTACAGAACAGATCAACCAGGCATCTCCAGATACAACAGCATGCCAGTCAAATATGATCTTGCCAATAAAAGGCAAACAGAAAGCCGTACAGGGGCTTCAGTTGCCCCAATCTTACAGAGGGATGTCTTAAAAAAGAGGTGTTGGAATTCTTAAGAATTATTAAGATTTCATTCTGGATGCATCGAGTCTTTTGAGCCGATCGGAATCGCCCTGCATCTACCGCATGGCTTCGATTCCCACTTGAACCACAAAAATAAGAAACCGGCCATTTTCATGACCGGTTTCCATTTTGGAGCTGATCGGGATCGAACCGACTACCTACTGAATGCCATTCAGTCGCTCTAGCCAGGTGAGCTACAGCCCCAAGTCTTTATACTCAAAGGAATTATTTAGGCTTGCACGTCTCTCGATGTCCCTAAAACGTCCTCAAGTGACATCACTATAGCATTTTAACGGGTTGATGGTCAATTAGGATTAATAGGCAAGCGTAACTCTCCTTGTCTCTACATAGGCACTAATTAACTACAACTTTTGGTAACAAATTTGGTAACAAATGATATTCTGAGAAAAAGAGGACTTACATGGAGAAAAGAATTATATATCGATATGATGACGGATCTGTTTATTCATTTGACGACACCTTCGCAGGTGATTCTGAACATGACTATTACGACACTGGAATAACGCTCGAGAAATGGAAGACCTTGACGAAGGAACAGAAAGACAGATTGAAAGAACTATGTAAGCAGAAAGTTGATTCTGGAGAGTGGAAACCAACCTTCAAGGCTTCAGATTATTCAGGAGATACGGACTTCAGTGATGGATCAATCTACAATTTTGCCTCTGGAAGACGTTTGAAATATGTCGTTATTCAAGTTACACTTAAGGAGAAATTATTGGGGACAGGCTCAGGAAATCTCACAGAGTTGGAAAATGTGATTAATTATCAAGCAAGCCTTGGTTATCGTCTCCATACAATTACAACTGCCAACGGAGGCTCCAAGGGTCTAATGGGTGGTGATCGCATCCAAGCAACAATGGTATTTGAAAGAATAGACTGAACGTATAAACATCTGTTATTTGGCCATAAGCTCATAAAGAAAATGCAATGAAAATAGCTATAAAAAGCAGGAGTTAGTATGGGTCTTCTTTTGTTTTAGATGAATTCACTTTAGCACAGTCCTAAAACACTGTACTGGAGGCAAGCAATGAGTGACATGTTTTAGATGAATTCACTTTAGCACAGTCCTAAAACACTGTACTGGAGGCAAGCAATGAGTGACATGTTTTAGATGAATTCACTTTAGCACAGTCCTAAAACTTGCAGACGTAATAGCCGATGCAGTTCCCGGTTTTAGATGAATTCACTTTACAAGGAGGACGACTTCCTCTGCCAGAAGTGCGTTTTAGATGAATTCACTTTAGCAC
>DMOO01000024.1 GCA_003456855.1 Sphaerochaeta sp. | reverse complement strand
GGCGAACTGCAGGTAGTCGGCCTGGCGCCTACCCTCTTCAAGCTGCTTTGCAAGGTCCTCTTTCTGCTTTGTCAGAGCCCCCACCTTGTGGTAGGCCTCAGAGCAGCGGGAAAGCAGATCTCCATTGTCTGCGTAGGAATCAAGGATTCTCCTCTGCCTCTCCCAAAGCAGAAGACTCTGGTGCTCACTCTGTCCGTGCATGTCGATTATGCTGTCGGATAGAGTGCAGAGGTCCTGTCTTGAGAACAGCTGGTTCTGGACGTGGATCAGCGACCTTCCACCATTGGCCTTGACGGTCCTCTGGATGTAGATGACACCGTCGTCAGGTTCAACGCCCTTCTCCTTCAGCCAAGGAAGTATCTCATGCCCCTCGGGAATGGAGACGACGGCGTCGATGACTATCCCATCTGTTCCTGTTCTCACGGCGCTTGTGTCTGCCTTCTCTCCCATCAGAAGTCCCAAGGCACCTAGGATTATAGATTTTCCGCTGCCTGTCTCTCCGGTTATGACATTGAATCCATCTGAGAAGTCAACACTGAGGTTCTCTATAAGGGCGAAGTTCCTTATCTCCAGATGCTCAAGCATTGAAGCCTCCAGCCCATCCGAGCTTCTCTCTCAGGACCTCGATGAAGCGTCTCTGTGAGTTCTCAACGAATAACGCCCTGTTCTTGCCCTGGAAGACATGGATCTCATCGCCTTCGACCACAGAGAATACCTCATGGCCGTCACAGGTCAGGGAGACTTCTGTGTTCTGCCTAGGAAGGCTGAGTCTGATCCTTGAGTCCTTGTTCACCACAAGAGGTCTGACGCTCATGGTGAACGGGCAGATAGGATTTATGATTATTGCATCAAGCGATGCGTCAAGGATCGGTCCTCCAGCTGCAAGGCTGTAAGCCGTGGACCCTGTAGGTGTTGCGATTATGATGCCGTCCCCCTTGAGCTTGGCACCAAGTATGTCGTTCACATAGAGGTCCATCTTGGCCATCCTTGCGTGTGAGATTGCAGAGACTGTCACATCGTTCAAGGAGCAGGATGAGAAGACGGTCTTTCCACCCCTTCTGACATCAACATCAAGCATCATCCTCGAGTAGACGTCCGTCTTCCCGCTCTGGAACTCCTCGAAGACCCTGTAGATCTCATGCACCGGAGTCTCGGCGATGTAGCCGAAGGTTCCCATGTTCACAGCCAGGATCGGGATGTTCCTTCCCCTTAGGAGGACAGCACAGGTCAGAACCGTTCCGTCACCTCCAAGCGAGACGACAAGGTCACACTGAGGGACATCAAGGGAAAGGTCCTCCACTGTTGATGACAGCATCATCAAAGAGCTTTCGATGCCATGGTTTGACAGATATGCAAGGAAATCATCGCATATGCTCTGCACATTGGCCTTTGTCGAATTTGCGAGAACAACTACCTTTTTGATTTCTCTCACTGCCATTCTAGCCTCCGCATCATGGAAGATGGGCAACCACCTTAGAGATGCCATCGATCTCGCTGGACCTCAAAAATGGATACAACGGGAGCTCGACGGTTCTGTAGTAATGCGATGCGGCAATACGGGTGTCCTGGAACGGATCCCCGTCAAAGTCCTTGAGAAGACAGTCTGCGAATGCCATCTTCACAGGGACATCATGCTTTGCCGCGAACTTTATGCTTTCATCCGGTTTCGAATCCAACTGCACCGCAAAGGCACAGGCGTTCGATGTGAAATCAAGCAGACTGAGACCGAACTGCTTGTGCCTTGTCTTCGCAAGGCTCTGCTGATAGACCTTCAGTATATCTCTGCGCTTCTCTGCGTTATCATCCATGTTGGAGAGCTGGACCATGCCAAGTGCGGCATTCAGATCCGGCATCCTCAGGTACTTTGATGGTCTCCTGCCACGAAGCTCGTTGACGTACTCACCCCTTACAGCCATGACAGCTCCACCGGCAGCGGAAACCACGCTGTCCTCCTCGAAGGCGCAGACGACTATGTTCCCGACTCCACCGGCATAGGCCTCATCCTTGACGCAGGAACCGATGCTTTCGCTTATGTCCTCTATGACCTTGACGCTGCTGTAGTCGCACTTCTCGACAAAGGTGGTCTGCTCATTGTACTTTGCAGGGATTGTTCCGCAGTTCTCGTAGAGAAGAAGGATGTCAGCTCCGCTCTGGGCCACAAGGGCCTCATCAGGACAGCAGGATTCCTTGTCTATGTCGACCATGACCATCTTGGCTCCGACAGACTTGATGACCGTCCTGTAGATTGCCGGAGAAAGAGGGGAAACGGCTACCACCGTGCCCTCCTTCGCACCCATGAGCCTGAGCGCATCTACCAGGCAGTCAGGATAGGTTCTGAAAGCAACGGCGCTGGTTGCCTTCACTGTTTCACAGAAAAGCTGCACAAAAGCACGGCCCCTCTCTCCAGGGCCGATCTTCTCATCAACCATAGTCTGAAGGACACTGTCCATGTCCCTTCTTTTAATAGTCGGTTTATAGAACTGAATCATCATTTCAAATGATAAACAACTTTATTTGATTGAGCAATATTTGATTGAGAAATCGGTCTTCAGTGTTGTACAATGTATTTTTGGGAACATATCCCAGTAGGAGTAAGATAATGACGCTTAAACTGAACAAGAAGAGAACATTCCTCATTGGATTCGCCTTCTTTGGCATCCTGCTTCTCTGGCAGGTCTATGATTCATGGTGCCCGACCCTTTTGACGGAGATCATCAAGACACGTCTTGGAGCAACAGACGAGCTTGAGGTCCAGTGGTTGGTCGGTATCATCATGGCATGTGATAACCTTGCGGCCCTGATCCTTCTTCCTATCTTCGGAAGTCTTTCAGACAAGACCCACACAAAGATCGGAAAGAGAATGCCGTACATCCTGGTCGGGACCTTCGTATCAGCAATAGCATTCCCGTTCATTCCTCTTTTCTTCCACCTCAACAAAATCGGAGCAATGGTCGCAATGATGGCCATAGTGCTCCTTTTCATGATGATGTACAGAAACCCAGCCGTCGCTCTGATGCCAGACATCACACCAAAGCCACTTAGAGCCAAGGCAAACGGAATCATCAACATCATGGG
>DMOO01000166.1 GCA_003456855.1 Sphaerochaeta sp. | reverse complement strand
GGTCCAGAATAGACAACAGCATTGAGAAATGCGCATCCACTCTTGGAATCAAGAAATCATCAGCCTTCAGACATCTTACAATGCCAAGGCTCAGACCGGCTATCTTCGGTGCCACCTCAATAGTCTTCCTCAGAAGCCTTTCAAGCATGGCTGTTGTCATGACCACAGCATGTGGAACACCATTTATCAACTCCGCAAGCCAGATCTTCAACTACGCAGCTGCAGGAGATATTGACAGTGCAGGCGTCCTTGCACTTCTGACACTCCTTCTGTCCATAGTCGTGGCAATCCCGTTCATATCAACAATCAGCAATTCAGACCTGATCGCAAACGGCGGTGCAAGAGCAGCCAGAAAGCCATCGGGCCTTGCAGTGGTGGGGATTCTAATCTATCTGCTGCTTGCCATAGCCCTTCTGATACTTCCAACAGTATCAATCATCTACAGGTCTCTCATCGGAGAGGCAGGACTCACCATATCAGCCTATACAAGGATCTTCGGCGGTCTTGAAGCCTTGGCGCTCAAGCCTCTGACCTACAGTGCACTGATTGCACTGGCTGTGGCCCTGGTCTCCACCTTCATGGCCCTAAGGCTGACAAAGTCCTATACAAGCATTGCCCTTCTCTCCTTTGCAATAGGTTCATCCGTAATGGGTTTCGGATACAGCATCATCTCCAGCAAGCTCACAATGGTACCGGGACTTCTTTTTGCAATACTCTCACACATTGCAGTCACAGTGCCTGTAGCGGTTATCATCCTGCTGCCGTTCATGAAGGCAATCCCGGAGTCTTTGATCGAGACATCCAAGACCCTTGGCTACAGTTCAGCATATTCATTCAGGAAAATAGACAGAAAACTTGTGGGGAAGCGTGTGATCGCGGCATTCCTCATCTCGTTCATCATCAGCTTCGGTGAATTCGGAACTTCCCTTTTCCTCAAGGGAAAGACACTGCCTGTGCTGATCTTCAGCACTGCAGACACAGACCTTTCAGCAGCCTCTGCAATGGCATCGGTTCTGATTGTGGTCTGTTCACTGTTGTTCGTCATCGCAGCCAGTCTCTTGAAGAGCAAGGAAGGAGAGCAAAGTGTCTGAGTACGGCCTCAAATGCAGCGGAATGAAAAAGACATATCCGAAATTGTCAATCGACCTTGATTTCACAGTGAATCCAGGGGAATTAGTTTCTATAATAGGACCTTCCGGAAGCGGCAAATCCCCGGTTCTGAAGCTTATCGCAGGACTGATCAAGCCTGATGCAGGAACCATCGAGATCAACGGAAAGGATGTCACAAAACTCAAGAGCGAACAGCGAAACGCAACCATAATCTTCCAGGACTACTCCCTTTTCCCGAACATGACGGTTGAGCAGAACATTGCCTATCCCATGAAGGCCGACAAGGTCTCGAAGGAAGAGAGAAAAGCCGAGATCCGCAGGCTTCTGGAACTGGTGAACCTCTCAGGTTTCGAGAAGAGGGAGATCTCCGACCTCACCCCGGAGGAGAAGCTGAAGACCGCAATGGCAAGGGCTCTGGCCTCAAAACCTGACATTCTGCTTCTTGACGAGATTCTTGCATCCCTTGACTCCAAGGTCAGGGACACTATGAGAAATGACATCAGGGAGATCCAGCAGAAGTCAGGTATAACAACCATCTTCGCCACCAACAACCAGGTTGAGGCCTTGAGCATCGCTGACAAGGTCATAGTGCTCAGAAGCGGAAAGATTGAGCAGATGGGAACACCGGAGGACATCTACAGACGTCCATGCTCGGAGTTCACCGCGACCTTCACCGGAGAATGCAACATCCTTCCCTATGATGTCATCCTGCGCACCCTTAGGGTTCCTGAGACAGAGAGGTCCAAGATCATCTACCAGTGCTTCGGACCCGAGCACAAGCTTCTGTTCAGGCCTGAGGACATGGTCGTCAATGACATGCCGGGACTGCCCTTTCCTGAGTTCTTCCCTCACCTGAGATTCGAGAATGCCAAGATCATCAGAATCGAGTATCTTGGCAAGGAATATCTGGTCACTGCCCAGTATGACGAGTTCATCATCAAGGTCTACACCGTCTACAAGCCGGCCTCCGACTACATCACCGCCGGAATCAGGATGACCAAGATCCTTGAGTTCAACAACGGCAAGCTAACAAGGCACTGAAAAGCATATCCCTGCCTGTTCTTGATTGCTTGCCCGCATGTTCGACGCTCTCGCTGTATACTAAAAGGCTATTTATTTGGGTTAAATAGTATATATTGCCTACTATTTCAACGCAGTTAAACCATATTTAGTATACCGTCAAAACTTGGGCTGGCAGAAAGAAGGCTCCCGCGAGGGAGCCTTGATCATCATAGGGAAAGAAGAACAATCAGCTCTTCTTCTTTGGAGCCTTTCTGGCGCTTTTGTTTGCCCAGAGGCTGTTGAGAACCTCAAGCTCCATCTCCTCTGTAAGAGGTACATATGGGTTGAGTCTCTCGGTCTTTCTGACTCTGAGCTTCTTTCCTGTGAGCAATGTGAAGATGTCACAGTAACCATCGGCTGCTCTCTCAAGTGCAATTGCCTTTGAGGCATTGGTGCTCTTCTCAAGCTCAAGCTTCTTCTTCTCTGCCCTGAGGGCCTTTCTCTTATCGTTGAACTCGGCCTTGACCTCTTCAGTTG
>DMOO01000235.1 GCA_003456855.1 Sphaerochaeta sp. | reverse complement strand
CTGTCAATATCTCCTGCAGCTGCGTAGTTGAAGATCTGGCTTGCGGAGTTGATAAATGGTGTTCCACATGCTGTGGTCATGACAACAGCCATGCTTGAAAGGCTTCTGAGGAAGACTATTGAGGTGGCACCGAAGATAGCCGGTCTGAGCCTTGGCATTGTAAGATGTCTGAAGGCTGATGATTTCTTGATTCCAAGAGTGGATGCGCATTTCTCAATGCTGTTGTCTATTCTGGACCACCAAAGGCTGATAAGAATTATTACCTCAGGGACATTGAACAATGTAAGGACAATGCCTGTCTTTAGCCATGGATAAGGGATGTCCACAACTTTCCCGAGCTTCAGGCTGAGCAGTCCGGACTCTCCGATAAGGACCTGATGGAACAGGGCCAGCACCGTTATGGGCAGGAAGAGCACAAGTGCGAACAGCCAGATGAAGAAGGACTTCAAAGGGAACTTGTAGGAGGTGAACAGATAGGCTCCGGGAAGTCCAAGGATTATGCTGGCCAGGCTGCAGCCCAAGGCAAGTATGGCTGAGTATGCCATTGTCATGAGAATGTTCTGGCTTGATTGGATCTTGGGAAGCGCAATGAAGCCGAAGGCCACAGCTACCAGTGTCGGGACTATTGTGATTATGAGTAAAAGCACGAACCCTGGAAGAGGGTAGGTTCTGTTGAAATTGTCATTCTTTTCCACAATAACAATATTATCATAAAGACCGATGATGTTTAACCAGAATCTTGAACATTGAGCTTGCTGAAGTTATTATTCAAGCATGGTTCAGTTCTATCTTCTATCGATTGTCTATCTTGTTATCTCTGCAGGACTCCTGCTTGTTGACAAATACGGTACAGAGATGCTGTTCCTGATCAACCTCAAGACCTTCTACAATTCCAAGAAGTCAATCCAGCTGACCTATATCACAATAGGCTTCCTGACCGCCCTTGGTCTTGTTCTGTTCCCGATAGAACCGGGTCCGATGGTCATTGGGGACATTCTTCCCGCTGCAAACATAGTCGTGGTTCTTATCTTTCTGATAAAGAACTTCGGCAAGGCCGAGGACGTGGTCGAGTTCAACAATGAAAAAAGAAACGCCCTCGGTTTCATAACCTTGGGCGTTGCTTTGGTCCACTTTGTATTCCCGTGGATCGTGATAATCTGATTTTACAGTCTTGTTCCTGTTGGGATGACCGTTCCCTTGTGGATGACGATGATTCCATCATGGATTGAATATCCATCATAGTCTCCATCATTTCTCTGGATGTCACTGTCGATTCCGATTCTGCAGTTGTCTCCGATTCTGGCGTTCATGTCGATGATTGCCTTCTTGATCATTGTACCTCTGCCGATTCCAAGGTTCGGGATTCCAGCTGCTGCGTTGGCCTCCTTGTCCTTAGGTGTCTCGTACTTCGTTGCACCCATGCAGTAGACTCCATCAAGTGATGCACCTGTCTCAATGATGGTACGTACACCGATGATTGAGTTCAGAATCGAGGCATTTGTGATGATCGAGCCCTCTGATGTAAGGGAGCTTGTGATTGAACAATGGTTGATCTTAGTTGCCGGGAGATGTCTTCTGTGGGTGTAGATAGGCATCTTCTCATCATAGAAGTTGAACTTCGGATTGATGCTTGCAAGATCGAGGTTCGTCTCGTAGAAGGCCTTGATTGTTCCGATGTCCTCCCAGAATCCGTTGAAGAGGTAGGATGCAACCGGATGGGTCTTTGTCAGTGAAGGGATGACCTCCTTTCCGAAGTCTGTCTTGTCATTGTCCAGTGCATCTTCCATTGTCTTGGCTGAGAAGATGTAGATTCCCATGGATGCAAGATACTCGTTGGATGAGTTGACATCCTCATCAAGAGAGGCCTTCAGATACTTTGCATTGACCTTGTAGTCTGTGATGTCGCGATCTGGAGCCGGCTTCTCGAGGAACTGTGTGATCATTCCCTTTGAGTTTGTCTTCATGATTCCAAGGCCTGTTGCCTCTGAACGGGAGATCGGCTTTGCTGCAACAGTGAGCTCTGCACCTGAGTCGATGTGTCTCTGGAGCATCTTGGAGAAGTCCATCCTGTACAGCTGGTCGCCGCTGAGGATCAGATAGTAGTCAGCATCCTGGTCATGGAAGTGCTTGAGGTTCTTTCTGACAGCATCAGCCGTTCCCTGATACCAGGACTCGCTGTGGTAGGTCTGCTCAGCTGAGAGAATCTGTACGAAGCCACTGCTGAACTGGTCGAACACATAGGTGCTGGCTATGTGGTTGTGAAGTGAAGCGGAATTGAACTGTGTCAGAAGATAGATCTTCTTGTATCCGCTGTTGATGCAGTTTGAGATCGGGATATCAACCAATCTGTACTTTCCTGCAAATGGAACTGCCGGTTTTGCTCTGTCGGCTGTCAAAGGGAACAGTCTTGTTCCTTTTCCGCCTCCAAGAATAATAGCAACAACTTTTGGTTTACTGCTCATTTCATCTCTCCTATTTTATTACCTTTTTCAATTAACTTTCTGTATACATTGATGTATTCGTCCGCGGATGAGGACCATGAGAAATCCTGGTCCATGGCTCTGGCACGAATCTTCTCCATTGTATCGTTCCCTTCTGAGCGGTGATACAACTCAGTGGCTCTTCTTATGTGCTTGTAGATCTCATCCGGGGTGAGGTCATCAAACAGGAGTCCTGTACCTTCCTTCGGGTACTCGTCGACATCTATGATGGTGTCAGCAAGACCACCGGTCCTATGTGCGATAGGGATCGTTCCATAGCGCAGTGAATAGAGTTGGTTGAGTCCGCATGGTTCATATCGGCTTGGCATCAGGAAGAAATCGCTTCCTGCCTCCACCAGGTGGGCTGCCTTGTTTGAGAACAGAATGTTCACCGAGAGGTTCTCGTGTCTCTGTGCCATGTCCTTCAAAGCGTTCTCGAGAGTCTTGTCTCCGGTTCCGATTATTATGAACTGGACGTCCATGTCGGACAGGATCCTCTCAAGGCAGGCGATGACGGTGTCAAAGCCCTTCTGGGCTGCAAGTCTGCTTATCATTGCAAACAGAGGAACATCATCTCTGACTGGAAGCCCGAACTGGGTCTGGATCTCCTTCTTGAGCTTTGCCTTTCCCTCCATCTTCTTGATGCTGAAGTGGTGAGGGATCAGCTCGTCCTTCTGAGGGTTCCACTCGTTGACGTCTATTCCGTTGACGATTCCCTTGAGCTTGCTCTTCCTTCTAACAAGGATTCCATCAAGGCCGCAACCCTGCTCAGGGGTCTGGATCTCCTTTGCATAGGTCGGGCTGACCGTTGTGATGTAGTCGCTGAATACCAGTCCCGCCTGGAGCATGTTCACCTGTCCGTTGGAGAACAGCTGCTCATCAGGTTTGACGTTGGCAAAGAGGAAATCCATCCTTGGGAACGTTCCCTGGTAGGCCAGGTTGTGGATTGTGAAGACGGTCTCAGTGCCCATGAAGAACTGTCCGCGGTTGACCTTCAGAAAGTATGGTGCAAGACCTGCGGTCCAGTCGTGGCAGTGGAGGATGTCCGGCTTCCAGCCTAGGGTCTCGCAAAGCTGAAGTGAGGCCTTGCAGAGCAGGGCGAACCTGAAGAAGTTGTCGCTGTATGGTGTGAAGCTCGTGTCCCCATAGATGCCTATTCTGTCGTTGAAGACTGTGTGGCAGACGAAATAGTAGATGGTCTTTCCAACCATCTTCTGTCTGATCTCGACATGCTCAAGACCATCGAGCATCTCGATTTCAAGAGGGCATACAAAATCACCGGAGTCCTCGAACTTGGTGTTGTATGATGGGACTATTATGCGGGCATCATTGCCAGCCTCTATCAATGCCGGGGTGAGCGCACCGACCACATCCGCAAGTCCGCCAGACTTGGAGAAGGGTACAGCCTCGCTCGAAATCATCAGTATGTTCATATTTATATAATACACTATAAAAATGTGGTTGAGAATGCAAAAAAAAGGTCCAGACTGGCATCTGGACCTACTAAAATTAGTTTAGTAACTAAATCAATACTTGTTGTTGTTCCTCTCGTCGATGTATTCGCTTGCATAATGTGCGGCGATTGCACCGTCTGCAGCTGCAGTGACAATCTGTCTGAAAGGTGTGTCCCTGACATCTCCGACCGCGAAGATTCCAGGAACGCTGGTCATCATCCTCTCGTCTGTCTTGATGAATCCGACCTCATCCTTTTCACACTCCGGCACAAGCTGTGACTGCGGGATGTTTCCGACAAAGACGAATACACCTTCGTAATCCTCGGTTGTGACTTCTCCAGAAGCCTTGTCCTTGAATGTAACTGACTTTACCTTTCCGTTCTCGGAATTGATTGACTGGATTGCCTGGTTCATCTTTGTCTTGATTCCTGCTTCCTCCATGGCCTTGACGATGGAAGCCTGTGCTCTGAAGCGGTCACGTCTGTGTGTGACTGTGACATCATCCGAGAGCTTTCTGAGGTACATCGACTCCTGACATGCACTGTCTCCACCTCCGCAGACCAGGATCTTCTTGTTCCTGAAGAATGGTCCGTCGCAGGTTGCACAGTAGCTTACGCCGTGTCCGATCATCTCCTGCTCGCCAGGAACATCAAGGTTCCTGTGCTTTGCGCCTGTTGCGATGACCACGACAGGGGAGGTGTAGATGCCGTCCATGGTATCCAGCTCGAAAGTCCCGTCCTCGAGTCTCTTGATCGAGTTGACTCCGGCATAGGTGATCTCACATCCGAAACCTGTTGCCTGTTCCTCGAACTTCTGGGCGAGCTCATAACCTGAGATCTTTCCGAGTCCTGGATAGTTCTCGATCTCGTCGATGATCATTGCCTGTCCGCCAGGTGCCATCTCCTCAACTATCACAGTCTTTCTTCCGGCTCTTGCACTGTACTGTCCACAGGCCAGACCTGCAGGTCCGCCGCCAACGATTATGACTTCATAGTTCTTTGAATCTGCCATCATTCACCCCTTTCCTTCATTCTTTCTTCCAGAGCTATCTCCGCATCGCTCTTTCTCAGATAGACAGGACCCTGACCGATGTCATCAGCCCCGTCCTTCTCAAACTTCCTCACTGCACATTCAATGAGGGAGGTGGACACCGCCTTTGTGGAGATCTTGTCCGCTATTATCATCTTCTCTTCCTTGTACATTTCCGAGAGGACCTTCGAGAAGGCCTCTGCATCAGGACCGGTTACAAGGACCTTCGCGTACGGTTTCAGGACATCGACCAGGTCAGCCTCTGTGCCGTCTGTGTCAGCCATGATCCTGTTTGCCTCTGCGCCGTTCTTCTCGAAGGCTGCAAGGTACCAGCGCTGCTTCTTTGCATCGAGCACGGTGACGACCGCTCCATCAAAGTAGGGCACACAGTTTGCAAGGACCTCCATGGTGGAGACCGATACAAGTGGCTTGTCCAGAGCGTATGCCATGCCCTTGAAGGCTGACATCCCGATTCTCAGTCCGGTGAAGGAGCCTGGCCCCCTTGTGCATGCAAGAAGGTCTATGTCCTTGGTTGTGATCTTTGCATCAGAGCAGAGCTCCATGACAGTCGGCATCAGGCGCTCTGAATGCTGGACGCTGCGTCCCTCTGAGGTCCTTGACTCGAAGAAAGAGTCTGTCTTCAGTGCAACTGTAAGTGCCTGAGAGGATGTGTCATTGACAAGAATGTTCATCTTCAGCAATCCTCCAAATCTGTCCAACCGCCTTTCAGGAATACTGTTCTGCTCTGGTCATCATTGACCTTGATGTCTATGAACAATGTCCCCTTTGGCAGCATATCATTAATGATTTCACTCCATTCAATAAGACATACGCCATCGCTGTAGAGCATGTCCTCACCGCCGATCATCTGGAAATCCTCTTCGCTTGTGATCCTGTAAAGATCCATGTGGTACATCGGGATTCGTCCCTCGTACTCCTGAACAAGTGTGAAGGTCGGGCTCAC
>DMOO01000141.1 GCA_003456855.1 Sphaerochaeta sp. | reverse complement strand
ATTCCAACGGCCAGGAGGGCTTCGGTCTGATGGCCTGCGACAGGGTCGCTGCAAACGGTGACAAGAACACCTTCTGGAACATGTCCTACATGGCAAGCGTGACCAAGGTCGAGTACACCATCGACGGAGTCAAGAACTCCATGAAGCTCGGTGTCGGATCCCAGGAGAAGATCGGAGTCACACTGGACAACATCACAGAGGCCCTGACACTGGCCGACATGAGCCTGTTCAGCTCAGTCATGCTTCCTCTGGACACATCCTGCCTGTCTCTCGGTGCAGGAACCTACAACATCGTAGGAAACTACACAGCCGAGCCTACAGGAACGGTTGCAAACATCACATCGTTCATCCTGACGATCGAGAAGAACAACACAGGTTACTTCGTCAGCTACACCGATGCCGAGGGCAACACAACAACCCAGAAGTACTATGACACAGAGGCCCTGAACCACCTTGACGATTCAGTCTACGTAGGTTTCTTCGCAGCCAGGAACTTCGATGTCACATTCACCGACATCAGCTTCGAGGTCACGGACCCTGCAACCGATGCACCTGCTGAGGCACGTCCTACAGAGTTGGTCGACCTGACGGCCATAGTGGCCTCAGGCGCCGTCGCGAACAGCGAGGACTACATCCTCCACTTCTACAGCAACGCCGACGGCAAGGTCGAGGTCAAGGGAATCACCGGAAACCAGGTGGAGAGTGCAGACGTAAAGGCCGGAGAGAAGGCCTTCATCCCGCTCAAGCTCACCTCTGGTGCAAACTCCTTTGCAGTGAAGATGACTCCTGCAGAGGGCTTCAAGCTTGACGAGTACACGGCACTCACATCCTACGAGCCTGTGACCGTCGAGTTCACAGTCGACTACACAGTGAACACGGCATCTGTGGTGTACGTCGCACCAGACGCCTCCGGAACAGGGACAAAGGAGTCTCCGGCTTCCATCTACACTGCAGTCAACCAGGCAGTTCCTGGCCAGACCATCGTGATGGCCCCTGGTGTCTATGCACTTGATTCCAAGCTCATCATCGAGCGCGGAATGGACGGAACTGCCGATGCCATGATCACACTTATGACAGAGGGCTTCGAGGGACCGTCATCCGAGCGTGCAGTCCTGGACTTCGGCGGAAAAGCCGCAGGAATGACACTTGCCGCAAATTACTGGCATCTTCTGGGCTTTGACGTGACTAACTCACAGGACGGCCAGAAGGGCCTTCAGGTGAGCGGAAGCTACAATGTGGTGGAGCAGGTCAACACCTACAGAAACGGCAACACAGGACTTCAGCTCTCACGCTACAATGGCTCTGACCTTAGAAGCGAGTGGCCTCATGACAACCTGATTCTGAACTGCACATCCTACTTCAACGCCGACAAGGGCTACGAGGATGCCGACGGCTTCGCAGCCAAACTGACCATCGGCGAGGGCAACGTCTTTGACGGCTGCATCGCGCACCACAACGCAGACGACGGCTGGGACCTCTATGCAAAGCTCGAGACCGGAAACATCGGCAAGGTCGTGATCAGGAACTCCGTTGCATACAAGAACGGATACCTTCTTGACGACAACGGAGCCGAGATCAACGCCGGTAACGGCAATGGCTTCAAGATGGGCGGTGAGAACCTCTCAGGTTACCACACCCTGATCAACTCGATCGCCTTTGCAAACAAGACCAAGGGAATCGACTCCAACAGCTGTCCTGATATCCAGGTCGAGTGCAGCACAAGCTACGACAACGAGAGCTACAACGTGGCCTTCTACACCAACACAGCTGTGAACACAGACTACAGCGCAGACGGAGTCCTGTCCTACAGGAAGTACGTCTTCGAGGCTGAGAACGTGAAGCTCAAGGGAACCCAGGACGAGAAGAAGGTCTACGGTTCGAAGAACTTCTTCTGGGACGGCACTGCATCGGTCAACGCAGACGGCGTGAAGGCCGCAGAAGACTGGTTCGTCTCGCTTGATTCTGCAGCAGCCATCAACGGCGGAATCACACGCAACGCTGATGGAACGATCAACATGAACGGATTCCTGGAGCTCACAGACAAGGCTCCTGAGGGCGTAGGCGCAAGATTCTGATCCGGCCCTATACGATCAACTTGCTCCTCCGGCTTAGGCTGGAGGAGTTTTTTTGCATTGTGTGGTAGAATAGGATTTGAAGGAGAGAAGATATGAAGTGTTTTCTGGCAAGCAATCCGTTCATAGTGTGGACTGACAATCTGAATCCTGCAAATGGATTCGTCTCCGAGCTTCAGAGGTGCTGGCCCAAGGATGCCAGGGGCTTGTACATCTGCTCTGACCCTTCTGACGGTGCTGGAGTGGATGAGTATGCGGCTATCGTCCGCCGTGCCTTCGAGAAGTCAGGTATGCTCTTCTCCTCCTTCGAGACCCTGGACGGAAGGAACAGGGATGCTGCATCGTCCTTGGTTTCAGGTGCGTCGTTCATCTTCCTGACAGGCGGCCATGTGCCTACCCAGAACAGGTTCTTCCAGGACATCAAGTTGGCCGAATTGATGTCTTCATTTGATGGTATAGTTGTAGGTTTGAGTGCAGGAAGCATGAACTGCGCCTCTGTTGTCTATGCCCAGCCGGAAGAGGAGGGCGAGGCTTTGAACCCCGAATACAAGAGATTCATCCCAGGACTTGGACTCACTGACACCATGCTTCTTCCTCATTACGAGTCATACAAGGACTTCTATCTGGACGGCCTCAGGGTGTATGAGGACATCACCTATCCTGACAGCATGGGCAGGACCTTCTATGCCATCCCGGACGGAAGCTATCTGATCGTCGACGGCGACCATGAGGAGATCAGGGGAGAGGCGTACAGGATTCGGAATGGGGTTCTGAAGAAGGTCTCGGACCTGGGTGGGAAGCTTGTCCTGTAAATGAAAAAGGACCTCCATCTCTGGAAGTCCTTTCATCGCTCACGAGGATCGAACTCGTGTTGACGGGATGAAAACCCGTTGTCCTAACCACTAGACGAGAGCGACATGTGGTGCATGAGCCACATTGGGTTTGAACCAATGACCCACGCCTTAAAAGGGCGTTGCTCTACCTACTGAGCTA
>DMOO01000049.1 GCA_003456855.1 Sphaerochaeta sp. | reverse complement strand
AAAATCTCCATCAATCAACATTTTCAGAAACAATACAACATGCTTTACAAGGAAATGCCAGTGCTTTCTCAGTTGAACACGTACCTCTTCAGCCTGTCCATCGCCTCCTCGACGAATCTGGTCGGGATGGCAAGGTTGATCCTCAGGTTGTGATCCCCGTGGAACTCACGTCCGTCCTGGAGGGCAACGCCCACGTCCCAGCAGGCCTTCTCAAGCTCGTCCATGGTCTTGTTGTGCTTCTCGCACCACTCTGTGAAGTCCGGGAAAAGCATGTAGGTGCCCTGTGCCTTGCTGACCTTTATGCCTTCTATTGTCTGGAGTGCGTTGACCGCGACGTCCATGTTCCTGTCTATGACCCGGCACATCTGGTCGGTCCAGGACATGCCCTCCGCTGTGTATGCACCCATCAGGGCATACATCGAAAGCACATTGATCGAGTTGTAGTGGCAAAGGGAGCTCTCCTTAATGATTCTGTCATGGAGGCGCTTGTTGTAGATGATGTGGTAGCTGCCTATCATCCCGGCAAGGTTGAAGGTCTTCGAAGGTGCATAGAGGGCAACCGTGTTCTGATGCAGGTACTCTGTAGCACTCTGGGTCGGGATGTGCTTATGACCCGGCATTATTATGTCCGACCAGATCTCGTCGGAGATGACGGTCACGTCATACTTCTCGCAAAGGTCCGAGAGCTGCCTGAGCTCGCCCTGTGTCCAGACACGCCCGCATGGGTTGTGCGGCGAGCAGAAGATCATGGCATGGATGCTGTTCTCCTTGATCTTCCTCTCCATGTCATCGAAGTCCATCCTGAGGATTCCGTCATCGTCCTGTTTCAGCTTGGAGAGGACCATGTTGTAGCCGTTGTTGGACAGGGCTCCGGTGAAGCCGATGTACGTCGGGCTGTGGAGAAGGACGTTGTCGCCCCTTGAGCAGACTGTGTTCAGTGCGCTTATGACACCGCCCAGCACCCCGTTCTCGTAGCCTATGTTCTCCTTCTTCAGATCTGTCACCCCGTTTCGCCTGCTCTGCCAGTCGATGATCCCGTCGTAGTACTCGTCGCGGGTGAGGAAGTAGCCGAAGTGAGGCTCGGAGAGTCTCTTGAACACGGAGGTCTGTATCCCCGGGAATGAGACGAAGTTCATGTCGGCGACCCACATAGGAAGGACCGAGAAGCCCTCCTTCGGGGCACCCGGGGCCCAACCCATCCCTATTGCATCGACAGCCAGGGCATCCTTGCCCAGCCTCTCAGGTCTAGTCTCGAAATCGTATATTATCTTCTCTTTCATCTTCTTGTTTTCCATGGCCTTGATTATAGCACAGACAAATAGAGCCGGCATCTCTGCCAGCTCTCATTGTTCGTCTTGCTCCGGAGTTCAGTTCTTGAACTCGCCGTCGATTGTGATCTGCAGGTAGAACCTGACCGTGTGGCCATTGCCCTGGTATCTTGTGCAGAGGTTGATGACCTTGCAGTCGTTGTAGTCATCAGTGATGTCTCTCTTGTGGAGATTGGCGGTAAGGGATGCTCCCTTGGCGTCGACGATCTTGATTCTGGTTGTGTCTCTGCAAACATCAAGGATATCTTTCAAAGTCATATTAAACCCCCCTGCTCTATTATATGCATTTTTTCAATCAAGAAAAGAGCTTAAGCTTCCTTCCCACAATCGGATACACTCCACCCCAGAAACCTACCAGGAAGTACCTGCAGCATCTGGTCAGTGCATTGTATGCGTTGAGCGACACAAGAATCGGCTTGACGCCCATCATCAGGAAGAAGATGACTGCCATTCCTATGACGTATCTGAGGATCTTCTTGCCCCAGTTGCCCTTCTCGACCTGGTAGTCGAACCTGCTTCTCTCAAGCGCGAAGCCGAATCCAAGTCCTCCGAACAGTGAAACGGAGACGTTCAGATCGCCGAAGGCAAGCTCGTCTACCGAACCGGTCATCAGAAGAATCGAGATGACAATGAATGCCAGAGTGAATATGATTCCGATCCACATGCTGACCTTGATGCACTTCTGCTTGTCATCGTAGACGCTGTTCATCCATCTCAGGAGCACGAAGGTGCAGCCGCAGCCAAGCAGGAGGCCGCAGCCCACGTCCATCGGCCAGTGCACGCAGAGGAACATCCTGGACAGTGCGGCGAAGAAGATCATCACTGCACAGATGATGGAGAGCCATCTCTTCCTGAAGTTAACGGCAACTGCGCTGTAGAAGCTGGCGGCACTGGTCGTGTGTCCGCTCGGGAAGGAATAGCCTGTGGCGGTCCCCTGTCTGACGGTATCAAGACCATCGATCAGCATCCAAGGTCTCGGGAAGCGCACAATCGCCTTTATGATATTCATCGCATTGTTGGCGATCAGAAGAGAGAAGCATGACGAGAAGCCCTTCTTCTTGTCGATGTTCCAGAAGATGAACACGCCGAATGCGATGAGTGCATACTCCTCAGCGAAGATGGTGAAGAACTGTGCCAGGAAGTTCAATGCCGGTCCATGAAGGCTGGCAAAGAACAAAAGAATCTGTTTCTGAATTTCCATTTTTAATGCCTGCTCCTAGTGTCTTCCATAGATTATAGATTATATCCTTCCTCGTTCCAAGATGCCTTTTTTCAACTTTTTTCCGTTTGCTGTTGACAAATGAAAATGAATATTGTAACTTCATATTGCGTTAAGCAAGGGATCTTGGTGAAGCTGGTTATCACGCCACCCTGTCACGGTGGAGGCCACGGGTTCGAGCCCCGTAGATCTCGTAAACGGAAGAGTCACTCGAATGGGTGGCTCTTTTCGTTTATATCATCTAGTCATCAAGCGCAAAATCGTAATAGCTTCTCAGTTCCATATGCTGAACCCCTCCTCCCTTACGTTGGAGAAATATGCATCGTTGCTTTGCTTCCAGCTGTCTCCGAAGGCGACGTGCAGGTCCGTCTCAGGCATGTTGTAGTCATCGGATGATATGGTCTTCCAGCTTGATTTCTTGTCAAGGATCATGGAACCAACATAATTCAAACAATCCAGCTATCAGAGAAACAAGGCTGGTATGGGATCCTTCAGAAGTTAGTTTTTTCAACGAAAATCGGGCTTTTGATAAAAGTTTTGTTGAAAACCGCTGTTTCTGTTGAATGGGCTGACTTTAGCTCAGCTCATCTAGTTTTTTTCTTAACTGCTTAACACCCTGCTTCCTTGCTTACATCAGCCTGATAATTCATCCATTTCCGCAAGACTTTTCTTGCCAATTGCAATCTCTAGCAATACACTATTATTTGAAGAGGGGGAACTATGAAAAAAGGATATTTCTCTTTTTTTGTTTTGTTTATTGTATCTGTAATTGCGTTTGTTGGATGCTCTAATGAACCAAGCAACAGTCATGCAGACTCGACAGTACATTACGATAAAGAGTTTTGGGGAGAATGGAGAAATCTCAATCAAACCGAATCATGGAAAATCAATAACAACAAAGCCTATCTCAATGAAGAAGAGATCACGATTACTTCGATATCAAAGACCTCTGACAGTATAATTGAAGTGGTATCTTCAAAAGGCACAAGCCACCTATATGCAATAAGAACGGCCTCGGCCTCTGTCACGGGAACAGTCAATGATCTATCTTCCTCAAGAGGTTTAGGAGATGGTGGGATAGTCGTAGTAGTCCAGAACACAGACAATCCTGAGGATATCCATCAGGTGACAACTGATGACAATGGAGAATTCACCGTCAATGATATTATCCCAGGAGACCATTACAGAGTTAAGCCAGGTAACAATCCCGCGGTGAATGTACGACCATCTTTCGATGGAGAGCATCTTGGAACCTTCAATTTAAGACAGGGACTCAACTTCAAAGTAACCTTGGAAGGAGTTCCTGAGGTTATGTTCACAGATACCGAATATGAGCTGAATCTTGTAATCACGAATACAGGAAGCGAAAAATGCACAGCAGCAACATATGAGTTGGAAGGAGACAACGGCTTTGAAGCGGAGATAACGGATGCAACTATACGTGAATCGAATCTGCTTAGAACCATCGTCCCAGATGGCACGGTAAGCATTCCTCTCAGGGTCAGCTGTCCGGATTCCGGTTCGACTGTCATCAAAAATATATACATCCAAATAGAGGATATTAACGGAACAACCTGGAACGACTCGGTTTCAATGAAATTCTATTCCGGTAAAACCATCCTATCGCTTAATTCAGAGAGCGACCGGCCAATAAATGGTTTTGTGATCGGGAATGGTCATACCTTTGCAATCAACTCTCAGACCTCATGTGCAATTGAGGTCCCATCCTTTGATGGTGATTATATAATGGTGTTTGCAGGTGCAAAGGCAACATTGGACTCCAACACTGAATGCATCTACTCCATAGGCGTGAACAGCCTTGCAGTTGCCCAGTCAAACTTGGCTTCAAGCCTTTCAAAACCTAGTATCTACGAACCCAACAATACTGAGTCTACCGCAACCAGGATTTCAAATGAGCAAAACATTGTGGCCTATCTGCACGACGAGGATATAGACTACTACAAGATTGATGCATCACATGTTGTATCAGAATCGGTTTTTCTTCTCGTTAAGGATTCAATCATCGATTCGACCACTGTACCTGCAATTACAGACCAATCAACGATGAGTGATTTGGCAAAGCTCAAGAGCAGCAACCCAAAAGCAATTACAATAGGATTCGATGAAACGATCAAAAATCCAACGGCATCATCAATTATCATTAAATCTGCATCAGACGTTACTAAAGATTATGTACTTTCTGTGACCTA
>DMOO01000119.1 GCA_003456855.1 Sphaerochaeta sp. | reverse complement strand
TGACCAGGACTGCCATCTCTCTGAGAATCAGGCATCCGGTTTCCGCTGCGGGGACAACGGCATATTCAGAGGAATGCCGGTTACCGATGAGCAGAAAAGGCTGACAGAACTGGCCAGGCTCATTTATAAAGCCCATCCGACAGATGGCAAGTACATCATGGACGCAAACCGTGTCATTATCTGTCAGAGCAATGCCTCAAACGAGCAGCTTCAGCAGTTCTGGTCGACCGCGGAGATCAATCCTCTAGGACCCTGGACTGGCGGCCCTGATGTGGACACCGGCGCGGTGAACCGCAAGCTTGGTTCTGATATGGGAGACTCGGTTACAGGTGGCGGTCTTCATGGCAAGGACCTTTCAAAAGCGGACGTCTCCGTGAATATCTATGCATGGTTCAAAGCTCAAAGAACAGGCCTCCCGGTCGAAATATCCTGTGCAATCGGAGACGAGACTGTGGACGGAAAGCCTTATTTAGAGATAGTCGAGTTCGCAAGGGATTACATCAATTCCATTGGCGGATTCGAGCATTTTGCGGAGTGGGGACTCATCAGATAAAACCCCGGAGCACCAATGACAGAAAAGAAGACTCAGTATTACTTTGCGGACATAGACACACTTATTCCGTATGCCCGGAACTCAAGAACCCATAGTGATGTTCAGGTGGCCCAGGTGGCTGCCTCGATCAAGGAGTTCGGATTCCTCAATCCGGTGATTATTGCAGAGGACAACACGATTCTCGCTGGTCATGCCAGGGTCCTTGCTGCGAGAAAACTCGGCCTTTCAAAGGTTCCATGCATCAAGGCTGAAAGCCTTACCGAGGCACAGAAGCGTGCTTACATCATTGCAGACAACAAGCTATCCCTGAACGCCGGATGGGATGAAGATCTGCTGGCTGTTGAGATTTCGGATCTCAAGGGCGAGGCTTTTGATATCTCGCTTCTCGGCTTCGATGACGGAGAACTGGAAAAGCTCTTCAGAAACGAGACCGAAGCCAACGTCAAGGAAGATGACTTTGACATCGATGCAGAGCTTGAGAAGCCTGCAATGACCCGTGAAGGGGATCTGTGGACCATCGGGAGGCACAGACTTCTGTGTGGCGATACCACCATAGCAGAGAACCTTGATCGTCTGATGAAGGGAGAAAAGGCGAACCTGACTGTCACCGATCCTCCATACAATGTCGACTACAAGGGCGTTGCCGGAACGATCAGAAACGACAACATGGGCAGCGAGGAGTTCTATGCCTTCCTGCTTGCGGCGTTCAACCGCATGCATGAGAACATGGCATCCGATGCCTCAATCTATGTGTTCCATGCGGACACCGAAGGTCTGAATTTCAGGAAGGCTTTTGATGAGGCCGGCTTCCATCTTTCCGGATGCTGCATCTGGAAGAAGTCTCGCCTTATGATGGGTCACAGCCCATACCAGTGGCAGCACGAACCGTGTCTGTTCGGCTGGCTCAAAGGCGGTAAGCACCGCTGGTATTCAGATCGTAAGCAGACTACCATATGGGAATTCGACAAGCCCACGCGGAACGAGCTTCACCCGACGATGAAGCCTGTGGCTCTGATTTCCTACTGCATCCTAAATAGCTCTATGAGCAACACCCTGGTGCTTGACCCGTTCCTCGGAAGCGGCACAACCATGATTGCCTGTCAGCAGCTTGATCGTTCCTGTTATGGCTTGGAACTTGATCCCAAGTATTGCGATGTCATCGTCAACAGATACATCGAGCTTGTGGGGAATACCGATGGCATCACTGTTGAGCGCAACGGAACAGTTCTCACATACGAACAGGCCAAGGACCTGGTAGAGAGAGTGGAGGAGAGCGCATGAACATCCTGACCGCGATTGTGACTGTAGTTACATGCCTGTTCGGCTCCGGCGGCATCGTGTTGTGGGTGCTTAACCGGACCGCCAAGAAGCACGATGCCAAAGATACCACTGCAAAAGATATCAAGGACCTCATGGGAGCCGTTCAGACCTTACAGAAGGGCCTGATCATGTGCCTGGAAAACGACTGTGTGATCTTCAATGCACTGAAGACGCATCAGATAAACGGCGACAGTGAGATGCAGGAGAAGAAGATGAATGCCTACTTCCTGTCGCTTCTGGAGGAAAGAAAATGACTGTACTGCTTTTGATTCTATTGGCTTTCTCTGTGTTTGTTGGACTTGTGATGGAGTTCTACAAGAAGTTCATCCGCAAGGATAAGGCTGACAGCCTGGAGATTACGATGGTGGCTTGGGCCTTTGCGGTTCTCTTTGCAATCGTGACATATCTGATTACGAGCAGGGACGCCCTGCCGGAGCAGCTGGTGTATTCTCCGCTTCTGATTCTGCTGTATTCAGTTCTGATTCATCTGTTCCAGCTTCCCGCGTGCCAGGCTATCTGGAAACCCATTCTGAAGAAATGGATCGAGAGGAAGGCCAATGGCTGAGTTTGTAATCTCTTTGATTGTTGCAGTCCTTGGGCTCTTGGGTTTCGGAATCTATAAAACCCATAAGCTTGAGGATCAGAAGATCAAGACACAGGAAGCGGAGGCTAGGGCCGAGGTTGCCCGGAAACAGATGGAGGTGGTTCATGAAGTCAGAAAGGAACTCAAGGTCGTTGAAGAGGAGAAACCGCCAGAGAAGGTCGAAGCTCCTATCAGCGGTGATTCTGATTCTCGTCTTGATCGTCTCAACAAGCTGCACCAGCACTGAGGTGGTATCCGAGGACAACACTTTCAAGGAGACCCTGGTATCGATGATTCCGGTTCTTCCTGAAGTGCCGTCACTTCCACAGCTGACCTGGTCATACCGGGACGGTTTTTATTGCCTTGATGAGCACAATGTGGACCTGCTACTGGACTATGGAGAGAACACTCTTCCTCGTTTCAGATGGGAGCTTGAGCAGTACAGGAAGAAACTTCAGATTGTCCTGGACGGTCTGAGTTCTGAACAATAATTAAATTATTTTACAGTAATGACTTGATGTTTGTTTCCTTCGGAGCGATGTATGTACGTGACTAAAAGCCAAAGGAGGAAACATATGGCTGGAAAGAAGAAAACAAAACCTGAAAAGCTGACGATCAGCATCCCGTCATCTTCGATGTCTGAGCAGGCCATGGGAAATCTGAGGGCAATGGTGAAGTCCAAAGAGGCTCTGATCAAGAAAGCTCTCGGGACAGAAAGTCTTGAGATTGAAGTAGAGAACGGGAAGATTTCATTTCCGTGGTTTGATCCCGCGGTTGAGAACGGCCTGAGCGTCTATTCCACATTTATCACGGCACTCTGTGACACGGCTCGAAGACTCAACAGGGTCAACTCCAAGGAAGAGAAGACCTTGGAGAATGAGAAATATGCCTTCAGATGCTTTCTGCTCAGAATAGGTTTCGTTGGTGATGCCTACAAGGAAGCAAGAAAGGTTCTTCTGAAGAACTTCTCCGGCTCCTCGGCATTTAAGAGCGGACCGAAGAAGACACAGGAGGGTAGTGTATGACAGGCTTCCCATCAAGGGCGACGATTGAATACCTGCGTTCGGTTTATAAAGAAGGCACGAGAGTCCGCCTCAACCATATGGACGATTTTCAGGCCCCGCCTGCGGGTACAGAGGGGACTGTCATGTTTGTCGATGACATCGGAAGCATCCATGTTAATTGGGATACCGGCGGTTCGCTTGCAGTAGCTTACGGCGTGGACTCATGTTCCGTCATAGGAGAAGGAAAGACATGACGGAAAAGGTAATAAATCAGATTCTCGCCGTAAGGGAAACGGGACGGACGAACATGTTCGATGTGAACATGGTCCAGATGATTGCCAACGAGATGGAATTCTACGAATTGGTGGTCTTCATTGAGGAGCATAAGAGCGACTACGTGCAGTTCATTTTAAGCGGAAAAACAGAGTGTGAAAATAGTTAACTTATTTACACATAACGACTTGCTATTTGTTTCGACTAGAGTGATATATACACATGCAAGGTGGATACACACCTAGGAGGAACAAAGAATGAAGGAAAAGACAAACCGCAGAATCGAGAGCATGAAGAAGGATTACAACTTCGGAGTCGAGGTTGAGATGAACGGAATCAAGAGAAAGGATGCCGCCAGAATTGCGGCTTCCTTCTTCGGAACCGACAGGTACGAGAACACCGAAGACAGAAACGGCTACAGAACCTGGAGCGCATACAGCGAAGACAACAGGGAATGGAAGTTCTCACGCGACTGCAGCATCGCCGGCCCGGAAGACGAGAAATGCGAACTGGTAACCCCTATCCTCGGATGGGACGATATTCCTACACTGCAGGAGCTTTTGAGAAGGCTCCGCAAGGCCGGAGCGGTGAGCAACCCTTCGGTGGGAGCTGGAGTTCACATCCACGTTTCTCGCAAGGACGGTTTCAACGTGAACGAGATCAAGAACCTCGTGAACATCATGGCCTCACATGAGACACAGATAGGAAGGGCAATCAGGATTGACGCAGGCAGGACCGGAAGGTACTGCAGGACGGTCAGCCCCGAATTCCTGAACATGATGCACAGACGCAATCCGCTTTCGATGACCACTCTTGAGGAGTGCTGGTACAGGGGAAACCACGCCGAGTACGGCAGAACCCAGCATTACAACGAGAGCAGGTACCACATGCTGAACCTGCACAGCCTTTTCCACGGACACGGAACGGTCGAGTTCAGGCTTTTCCAGTTCGCAAACCCGCATGACGGCAAGAAGGGCGGAATCCACGCAGGAGAGATGAAGAGCTTCATCCAGCTCTGCATCGCCATGTGCGCCCTTGCACACGAAATCAGGTGCGCCAGCGCAAAGCCCCAGCAGACGGAAAACGAGAAGTACGCATTCAGGTGCTGGATGCTTCGCCTAGGGTTCATCGGGGAAGAGTTTAAGACCGCAAGGGAGATTCTTCTGAAGAACATGGACGGCAACAGTGCATGGCGCAACGCCTGAAACGGCACCGGATGCCCCGAGGGTATGGAGACCCGCATCCTCGGGGAATCCGATGGCAAGATGGCCTGATCGGATGTATCCTTTGTATGAGAGGCTGAAATGAGCAGAAAACTGTACATCGCATACGGCTCCAACCTGTCCGTGGAGCAGATGGCCTTCCGATGTCCTGAAGCGAAGATAGTCGGAAAGGCTATCCTGAAGGACTGGAAACTGGTGTTCCGCACCCATGCGGACATCGAGCCTTGTGAAGGCTCAACTGTTCCTGTGCTGGTTTGGGAGATCAATGCGCTGGATGAGCGCAACCTGGACAGATATGAAGGCTATCCTTTCTACTACATCAAGAAAAACCTTGAGGTCACGTTCACCGATACCGATGAGAAGGTAAGTGCAATGGTCTATGTGATGACCAAAGGTAGAAAGGCATCTGTCCCGCCTACCAAGCACTACTACGATATTATCGCAGAAGGTTATGATCGTTTCGGATTTGATAAGGCGGTGCTTGAAAAGGCACTCAAGGAAGTGGCCGGCTGAAACTAGAAAAGAATGTAAATTATTTCTCAATATACACTTGCTATTATTCTCCAAAAGAGTGATGTATGTACATGCAAGGAGAAGAGAAGCATGAAGAGAAGAATAACACAACAGGACATTAGAAGGGTTGAGAAGGGCCTCGCCGAGGCAAGAGTACAGAAGAACCTCAAGAGGATCATCTTCCTGGAATCCACCCTGGCAATCTACAAGAAGGCGGTCAAGGCATGAGATTCAGAACCAACGCAGCAGAGACGACAAGAAGCCTGACAGAGTGGTATTTCGGCAAGGCCTTTGTAACAAGGTGCATCAGAGAGACCGAGAAATCGGGATGCAAGGAAA
>DMOO01000046.1 GCA_003456855.1 Sphaerochaeta sp. | reverse complement strand
GCCATCAGGCACCCGGAGGTTGTGGAGCGGCTGATCCTTGCTGTTACGGCTCCGTATGCCAATGCTGTTGCAACAGATTCCGTTTCGACCTGGATCGACATGGCGAAGCGCGGAGATCACACAGCCCTGATGGTGGATACTGCGGAAAGAATGTATTCTGACAGATATCTGCAGAAGAACCGGAGGTTATTCCCGCTGCTTGCCCGATTTACCAGACCGTCATCATATGACCGTTTTCTGAAAAATGCAAATGCGATCCTGCGGTTTGACGTCCGCAATGAACTGTCAAAGATCAGCTGCCCGACACTCATCATTGCCGGGAGTGATGATAAAACGGTAGGAAACGACGCTCCCGGAGAATTGAAAAACGGGATATCCGGCAGCGAACTGTTTGTATATGAAGGGCTTGGCCACGGAACTTTTGAAGAGGCAAAGGACTTCTATGACAGGGTTCTGGAGTTCTGCAATCGGTGAAAAACAATTTTTTTTGAAAAATCCCCTTGCGTAAGGGCTTGCTCGTGACGTTGCGTAATGAAATATTCTTGGCCCAGAGGAGGTGAAGAGCTGTGTCAAAATACACGACTGGAGAGATTGCAAAGCTCTGTGGTGTTACTGTCCGAACAGTTCAATACTACGATACCAGAGGCATCCTGATTCCCAGTGAGCTTTCCGAAGGTGGGAGGCGACTCTATTCGGAAGACGATCTTAAGCGCATGAAGGTCATCTGCTTTCTGCGCGAAGTCGGACTTCCGATTGATGCCATTTCCCAGATCCTGAAGGAGGAGCATCCCGAGAAGCTGATCTCGCTGTTGATTGAGCAGCAGGAGAATGCACTTGCGGATGAGATCTCCGAGCAGCAGGAGAAGGTGGGAAAGCTTCGGGAACTGAAGAACTGGCTTAAAAGCAAAGACTCGTACTCCGTCGAAATCATAGGTGACATAGCCGTTGTCATGGAAAACAAGAAAAAACAGAAAAAGTTCCATCTGATAGCGCTACTGACCGGAATTCCTGTTTCAGCATTGCAGGTGTTCTCCATCATTTTCTGGATCGTCAAAGGTATTTGGTGGCCGTTTGTCGCATGGGTCCTGGTGGCAATTCCCTGGGGGATTCTGTTCAGCAGGTACTATTACAGACATGCCAGTTTCATCTGTCCGGAGTGCCATAAAGTGTTCAAACCAACATTCAAGGAGGCCTTTTTTGCAAACCATACACCGACAGCCCGCAAGCTGACCTGCACTTCATGTGGCCACAGAGGATTCTGCGTTGAAGTCTGGCAAGGAGATGGCAAATGACAGCATTTGATAACATCGTCATTGGCAGAAGCAGCATACCGGCGTTGACCATCACGGTAGTACTGATGATTGCAATACCTGTCCTTCTATTCGTCTATTGGAGAAGGAGACATAGGAAGCAGACCAATATCAGTTGGCTCATCGCCGGCGCCGTCGGTTTCATTGTATCTGCACGTGTGCTGGAGCTTGGTGTGCATTACCTCTGCATCGTCGCGGACAATCCGGTTTCAAGGTACATCAATGGAAATGTTGCCGCCTATGTCATCTACGGAATCACCATGGCAGGTGTTTTCGAGGAGTGTGGACGTTATGTAATCATGAAATGGGTCTTGAAGTGGAACCGCACCAGTGAAAATGCTGTCATGTACGGGATTGGCCACGGTGGAATAGAGATATTGACTGTGCTTCTGCCTTCAATCATCACATATCTGGCAGTGGCGGTCTTGTTCTCAAAGGGAAATGTAGAGAATGCTCTCAGTGCATTGAAGATCACAGAGGAAAACGCTTCCGCCGCACTTCCGGCAGTTCGGGCAGCAGCCTCGTTCAACTACACCATGATGTTTTTGAACATCATTGAGCGTCTGTCTGCGATGTTCCTTCATATTGGACTGACGGTCATTGTCTACCACGGTGTCCTCAAGGCAAAGAGGGGATTCCTCCTGTTGGCAATCATCCTGCATATGCTTATGGACACGTTCCCTGCCTTGTACCAAAGAGGCATCATGCCATTGTGGGTGGTTGAGGTATGGGGCACTCTCTGGGTGGTTGTGACCGTTCTCATTGCAAAGAGGCTCTACCAGATTGATTCAGGGAAGGCAAACAGCTCAAACTGATGCATCTATTCTGCCAGTATTTTTGTTTTGCAAACTTTTGACCCTGTATTATATTGGTAGTAACGGTCGGTTCATTGTATTCTGACTGAAGATATAGCGGGGTCCTGATGTGTGGACAGGATTGATGGACCTTGCATAACCATCATGAGCCATGCCGGCAATCTTGCAGAGCTGAGCCTTGTCAAAGTATGCGTTGGTCACAATCACGGCCAACGTTGTATTGCCTGTGAATTTGTTCTCCTTGGCTTCGATTGATGAGCTCATGTATTCCATTGTGCTTCGAAGGCTTTTCCTGTCTTCGGTGAGAAGACCTGCAATCTGCTCATTGGTCCTCCAGCCATAGATGTCACCCAAGGCGTTCAAAGCGACTATTGCACCGATCTTCAGCTCTCCTATCTGGATTGCATAGCTGCCAATCCCTGGTCTCTGAAAAGGAGCTGTCCAAGTTGGGTGTGATGAAGCTCTTGGACTGCCAGGTTCTTCAGGATTCATATATCAGATTGAGATATGAGATTCTGAGCTGACCATTTTCTTTGTGATTGCTCACACTGCGAAGTACATAAAGGTATTCCAGGAAATCGACAGCTTAAAATCCCAACACATGACTTCGGAAGGTCTTTGCTATCTCTGCCGGTGACGGGGTGTAGCCGTTGTGGGCCCATTGCTTGTAGATGTTGAAGAGTCCTCCTGCAAGGAACGCCTGGTGGTAGGAATCCAGTTTCCCTTCAGTTCTTTTCCGTATTGTTTCATCCACTATGTCGCTGATCAGGTGGAGCTTTCCGTTTTTCTCCAGTAGGTCAAGAAACTCTCTGTGACTGTAGAGGTGTTCAATCATGCCTTGGACATAGACCTCCCAAGAAACCTGGAGAATCGGGATTCTGTTGCTTTCGACAAGGTCCTCGGTGGTATCCTTTATGTGTCTGACAAGAATATCCTCCTTGCTGGTGAAGTTCCTGTAGAAGGAGTTTCTGCTCACACCTGCATGGGTGATTATCTCCACTATGGTTATGTTCTCGAAAGGCTTCTCCTTTAGCAGGTCAGTCAATGATTCTATGATGCAATGAATTATCTCTTCATTGAGTTTTCTCTGAGCCATGGTACAATTCCCCTGTATTTGCTCCATTTTTTGGTTGGAATCTTAATTTCCTCCCGTGTTTATGGTACAAATGTACCATGATTATAAACTAAACAAAAGAGGGTGACCGAATGAGGAAAAACCTTTTATATCTATCATTGCTTATCATGTTACCGACACTTGTTTCTTGCATGGGGGAACCGGCGGTGAGAGACGATTACAACACAACAGTGAATACAGGTGGCCAGATCGAGGCCAGATATCTTGCAGACGGCAAATACGAGGTCCACTACAAAAGTCGAGCAATTCTTCAGGACTTCGAGAAGTTTGAGGTCTTCTATCCTTCTGCAATCACTGAAGGCACAGAGAAGTGGCCGGTTGTCATCTTCTCCAACGGTACTGGGGTGCGAGCCTCATCCTATGTTCCTGTATTGGCTCATCTGGCATCCTGGGGCTTCATTGTCATAGGAACGGAGGAGATGAACTCCTGGAGCGGATTCTCATCTGAGATGTGTGTCAGGTTTCTGAAGAAAGTCAACGAGACAGAGGTCCTTGACGGATGGGATGACAATCCATTCTACGGACATGTCGATATGGACAGAATCGGAGTTTCGGGCCATTCCCAGGGTGGTGTTGGTGTAATCAATGCCGCTACAGAAAACAAAAACAGTAGTCTGATAAAGACAATATTCGCTGCCAGCCCTGCAAGCCTTGACCTGGCTGAAGGGTTCATGTGGGACTATGATCCAAGTCTTGTATCCTGTCCTATATTCATGGTGTCCAGCACTGGAGCCGCCTATGAGGATCTTGTGGTCTCTGGAGCTCAGCTGGATGAGATATATGATGCTGTTCCAAATACGGTCACAAAAGTCAAGGCAAGAAGAAACAATGCCGAACATGGAGACATGCTTTCATATTCAGACGGATACATGACTGCCTGGTTCATGTGGCAGCTATGCGGTGATGAAGAGGCTGCGAAGGCCTTCATCGGAGATGATGCAGAGATACTGAGCAACAGTCTTTATCAGGACCAGCGAATCAACATTGTGGAGTGAATATGAGAAGGTTTGCAAAAGCTTTTTGTTTGGTTATATGCCTTGTCAGCATTCTGGTTCCGGTTTTCGCTTCTGGAAGGAACACTGTTATATCCGTTACCGGATTTGAAAAGGATGGAGACGTATACGGAATGGATCTTGGACTGAGGTACATCCATGATTTTGATATGGGCATGTCCCTTTCTGTTGATCTTAACCAGTTTGCTCCAATTATCGAAAATGGTGAAATATACACGTATGAATATGAGACAGAGCTGAACCAGGACATTGTTTTGGGTGTTATGGGCAGGTTTGACCTTTCGAATATCAAGATCAGATTAGGTGGTGGACTCGATCTGTATATGCTCTATGGAGAGATGGGAGAATCAGAATACAAATCCAATCAGCTCCACATTGGTCTGAGTGCAATGGCTGATATCCAGCTTACCCTATGGCGGCATTTCGCGATATGTCTGAATGGTGGTGTTTCCTATTTCTTTGCAGGGTTCGCCGATTCCAAACCATATAGGGGTGATGCCTACAACCATATCTTGGATGTTAACAGATTCAAGTTCACTGCATCCGTGGGACTTGGCGGTACCTTCTGATAAATGCGGGCAGGGTAAAGGCCATGCTTCCCTGCATAATGAATCTGATTCCTCAGTCCTTCAGGGAGAATCTGAGCTTCACAGGGTTGTGGTCAGAGTACAGGAAGCCCTTGTCCACAGTCTCAAGGCTTATAAGGTTCACGTTGGGAGATACTATCATTCCATCTATCGAGTAGTGCTGAACTGTTAGATTCTCAGGATCGTATGGCTGGTTGTTTGACCTCGCAGTGGGAACCGACAGGTCATAAACCAGGGTCCAGCCCTCAGGTATCAGGCTCTCGTCCAAGGTCCCGGGCTCCCAGTCCCTGCTGGTCTTTGGATAGACCTCTCTGCTTCCCGGCATGAACTGGTTGAAATCACCGGCTGCGATCACGTAGTTGCCTTTCTCGTACTCCTCCTGCATGAAGGTAAGAAGCTGCTGGGTCTGCTCGACCCTTTCATCGCCCTTTGTATAGGCCTCGAGATGCAGGTTCACGACAACAAGCTTCTTGTCGCTTCCTTCGATCGGCAGATAGCTTGCCATAAGGCACCGTTTCAGGTTGAAGATTCTGACAGGCCAGGCAAACGGGCACTTGAGGGCGATTCTCTTGGCAGACTCCATTGTGAGGTCATCGGTCATTGTATAGAGACCGGAGTAGACTGTTCCCATAGGTGGGAAGGGCACCGGAACGAAGATACAGGAGTAGTTTAGCGCATAGGAGCTGTAATCGAAGCCCTGACCAAGGACCTCCCTCTCGTCTATGTTGTAGCTTCTTCTGCTAGAGGCATCGACCTCCTGCAATAGTACTATGTCCGGGTCTATTCCGCTGATTGTTGCCTTGATGCCCCTGAGATAGCCGTTGACGACAGACTTGCTCTCAGGTCTTGTCATCTCTCCTCCGTCCATGAAGAAGTCCATCTCCTTTCCAAGTCCGCCATAGCCTATGTTCCAGCTCAGAAGCGTCAGCTCCTTCCCCAGCTGGATGTTCTCCTGGGTGGGGATCTCGCTCTCAACAGGCAGGTTCTGCACCTTTTTGGGTTTGTACTCCATTATGCTGAGAATGGCTATGAAGCCAAGGAGGGCGATCAGTATCATGAGCAGCAGGGAAACCAGTATCTTGAATAGCGTCTTCATCGCAGATAATTATGTATCCCGGGGATTTCTTAATCAAGATTGGAGATTTTATTCACAAATGTCTGAATAAAGATGCCATTTGTGCATCTCTGTTGTGTTACAATGTCCTGAGGAGTTTACTGATGGATACCCCTTTGAGCCATAAAGGAGCAACGGTCAAGCAGATCTCCCTGCTGTTCTCAGTGTCGTTTTTGATTGCGGTGCCGTTCGCCGTTATGTACACCGGGGACACGGCTGTATTTAGTGACTGGGTAAGAATACTTGCAAACCCCTGTCCACTCATAACTGACTATTATCTGCTTGGTTCCTTGCCTGCAGCCTTCCTCAATGCCAGCCTATGCTGCATGGTCTGCACCTTCATCCTTTATTTCACAGACCATGATACGCTGTCCGCCAGCCATCTTGCAGGCTTCTTCCTTGTTGCGGCCCACTGCTTCTATGGCCTGAATCTCCTGAACATGTGGTCTCCTATAATCGGAATCTTCCTCTACAGCAAGGTGATGAAAGAGAAGTTCAGGGACCACCTGGACATTGCCATGCTGTCCACGGCCTTCGGTCCGTTCATGAGCGAACTGATGTTCCGCTATCCTCTGTCAATCCACATCCCGATCAACTTAGGACCCTATACAATGAATCTCTGGGGAGCCTTTCTGGCCCTTCTTCTGGGAATCTTCCTGGGTTTTGCCATCCCTGCAATGCTGCCGGGTGCCAAGCTTCTGCACAGGGGCTTCAACCTTTACAACGCAGGTCTTGCCTTCGGTCTTCTTGGACTTCTTCTGTACTCCTTCATGTACAGAACGTTCGGCGTCGAGGACCCGAAGTCCACAACCTTGGGTAGCGGTGGTGTGGATTACTTCCTGTTCTGCAACCTGTTCTTCGGAATAGTTTTCCTGATCTGCCTGATCAAGGGCTGGAGCATGAACGGTAAAAGCTTGAAGGGCTATAGGAACGTACTACGATGCTCAGGGTATGACATAGACTTCCTTGATGCCTTTGACTGCTCTTTGACATGGATAAACCTTGGCTTCTATGGAATGTTCATGGTCCTGTATTTCGACTTTGTGATCCTTGTCACGTCAGGGGCGGGGTGGACAGGGGCCACCTGTGGAGTGACCCTTGCGGCAATCTCCTTCGCCGCAGCAGGCCAGCATCCTCGCAATGTGTGGCCTATCATTGCAGGCTATGCCCTTATGAACGGCCTCATGGTCGGACTGTGCCTGCTTGCAGGAAGACCGATTGCATGGACACTCTCGACCCAGCTTTACATGAACAGTCTGGCCTTCGCCACAGGTCTCTGCCCGTTTGCAGGTCATTTCGGGGCTCTAGTTGGAATGATGGCAGGTGCCTTGGATGCGGTTCTGTGTGTGACCACAAGCCAGATACATGGCGGACTTGTGCTCTACAACGGAGGCCTCACTGCAGGACTTACCGCAGTTATCCTGACGCCGATTCTGGCCCACTACAGCAAGAGGTAGATCTATCTTGTCTCAAGGTGGATGTCACTGAACTCTATTGTGCAGTTCCTGACAGCATAGAAGCCTGCATAGATGTGCTCGGGGTCAACGCTTGTAAGTGCATAATCAAAGCCTGCTGTATCAGTATTGTCTCCAAAAGTAAGGGCATACCCGTCATTTGAGGCCACTATTTCCATCTCAATGCTTGTTCCCGGCTCAATCGAGAGCGTCTTGTCCCTGAGCTTTCCGAAGAAGACCCCGTTCTTCCTTCCGTAATTGACAATGTTGCCCTGGTTCATCATGCCGGCTGCAACGTAATCACCCATGGTCATGGCCACGAACCTGTCCACGTAGAGGTCATCCCTGACCATCAGTCCGAAGGACACCTGGTCATTGGCCAGAAAGCTCTCAATCTTGGCCTTTGCCTTAAGTGTGAACCTTGTGCCTGCAGGAAGCTGGGTGTAGTAGAACATGATGCCATCGCTCTTCTTCGCAATCTTGCCCTTGTTGTTCAAGGCCGAGAGTGTGATTCGTTTGTCAGCGATGCTTACCTTGAAGTTCTCATCGTTGATGCTGGCATCGTCAATGTCACCGAAGACCGAACAGGTCCAGACTCTGCCGTCACTGTCAGTGAACTTTGGCCAATGGGCTTTCTGAATCTGATCTTTGGTAGGGGCCTTGTACTCGATGACCTTGTAGTCGTTGTTGATCGACTGCCCGAAGAACTCCTGGCAGGTCGGTTTGGCCTTGTGGAGTGAGTATTTGTAGAGCTTGGGTGCGGTCTTCTCTGAGAGGGTGGAGATCATCCAGGCATGGAGTTTGGCACCGAAGAGGTTGGTGTGGGTCTGGTCCAGACCTGTTGCAGCAAGACCTTCATTCTCCTTCTTGGCACCTGTGAAGGAGTGTATCCACTGGGCATCCTCTCCCATTGCCAGATTCTCCTTGATTGTGGCTGCCGTCAGGTCTATGAGCTCGATGTCCTTTCCTTCTTCTTGGAGTTGTGAGACCATGTTCAGGATCGACTTCACATAGTCTCCACCCTGGTAAAGAGTGTCTCCGATTCTGACTTCCTCTATGATGTGGCCACCTGGGCTGTTGTAGCTGTCTGGTGTGTTTGTATCGGTCAATCTTGCAATAGGTGTGCAGATCACGGGTGTGACGCCTCTTTCCTGAGCTATCCTTATATAGTTCTCGTAAAGACTGTGGGCAAAGCTTCCTTCTGTCCTGTAGTCTCCATTGGGGTTGGTGTAGCGGAAGACCTCCGTCTTCTCATCGTTGTGGCCGAATCCAAGTATCAGGAACCTTTGGCCTTCTGCATTACCCAATGCAGGGACTTTGTCGTTACCTTCAAGCAGGGTCCTGTAGTTCTTCATTGTAGTGAAGTCCTTGCTTGAAGCCCCTGAGACTGCCAGGTTGTATGTGGTTGCGCTGAAGTAGTTTGAAAGCTCCTCTCCGTAACCAACTCTGGGGATGTAGTACAGATAGTCGTTGAATGGAGCCAGAGTCGAATCCCCGACCACCCAGATTGAAGCCTTTTCCATCACATGCCTCCAGTCTCGTGTTCCAGTTCCTTGAGAAAGAATTCCATGTAGCCGTGCCTCTCCTTTGCCACGGCCTTCGCCGTCTCGGTGTTCATCAGATCCTTCAGAAGAAGCAGCTTCTCATGAAAATGCGCTATGTTGCTTCCAAGGCTTCTCCTGTGTTCTCCGCCAAAGGAGAACGTCCTTGCAATGCCTATCGCCCCTAGGGCATCGAGTCTGTCTGCATCCTGAACGACCATAGCCTCTATGGAGGTTGGCCTTCTGTCCTTGTTCTTGCTGAAGGAGACCTCGTTGATTATCTGGCAGACAATCTCGATGTCTTTGCCGTCAACCCCGTTCTCTGTCATGAAATCCCTGGCGTTCTGGTTGTTGACTGTGTTGAAGAGCTTGTAGTCATCTACATCGTGCAGGAGGGCACCAAGGGCTATTGTGAACGTGTCTTCGATGTTCTCCTTTCTCGCAATCATCATTGCGTTGCCGTAGACGCGCATTGTGTGCTCTGCGTCATGGCCGCCCGAATTGCCTTTGAAAATCTCAACGACATAAGCCTTTGCGTTCTCGATGATCTTCTGTCTGTCCATATCAGTCTCCACGCGCATTGTAGCACGACATGGCAGAATGAATAAATTCAAAAGGAGTAGTTGCAATTATGGTTTGATTGTTGACATATGCCAGAAATGGTCTTACTCTTTAGTTGTTGGCATATGCCAGAAAAGGAATCTTCATGCCCAGACCAAAGAGATGCAGAAGAATATGTGGATACCCTGATTTCTGGAGTTTCGCACCGGAAGGTGAGAAGCCTCAGGAGACTGTGGTCTTCAAGCTTGATGAATACGAGGCAATAAGGCTCATAGACTTCGAGCGAAAGACCCAGGAGGAGTGCGCCGCTGAGATGGGAGTCTCCAGGGCCACCGTCACTAGCATCTACGACAGTGCACGCTTCAAGATGGCCGATGCAATGGTCAACGGGAAGCGCATCCGCATCACCGGCGGTTCCTACCGCATAGATTCCATACCTGCAAGCTCAGAGATCAAAGAGATAGGAGATAACATCATGAGAATCGCAGTAACCTATGAAGACGGAATGATCGGACAGCACTTCGGAAGAACCGAGCAGTTCAAGATCTACGACATCACAGAGAAGGGTGAGATCACAGGCTCACAGGTGATCGACACAAACGGAACAGGCCATGGAGCCCTTGCAGGCTTCCTGCGTGCCGCTGAGGTTGAGGTTCTGGTCTGTGGCGGAATCGGAATGGGTGCCAGAGTGGCTCTGGAGCAGATGGGAATCCAGCTTCTTCCAGGAGTTGCAGGCAATGCTGACGAGGCCATCAAGGCTCTCATTGCCGGAACACTCCAGTACAACCCAGACACAGTCTGCAACCATCACCATGAGGAAGGTCATGAGTGTGGTCATGAAGGCCATGAGTGTGGTCATGGACACGAGGAAGGCCACGAATGCGGCCATGGTGGGCAGTGCTGCCACTGATCACTTGCATTAGCTTTGGAAACGGCTTTGGCATAGAAAGCAAGGTAAACACCCTTTGTTATGCCAAAGCCTTTCTATTTTTGGCATAGAAAGCAAGGAAAAAGCTCTTTCTTATGCCAAAGTCCTTTTGTTTTTGGCATAAAAATCAAAGAAAAAGCCCTTTGTTATGCCAAAGCAGTCTTTCAGTATATGAACTTCACAGCAGTGCCGTAGGCAATGACCTCGGCAGCTCCCTGCATGACCTGGGATGAACCGTAGCGAACTCCGACAATGGCATCCGCTCCAAGTCTCTCGGCCTCGTCGACCATGCGCTTGGTTGCTATCTGGCGTGCCTCGTTGAGCATCTCGGTGTAGCCCTTGACCTCTCCGCCGACCAGGGTCTTGAATCCTGCCATGAGGTCCTTTCCGAAGTTCTTGGTCTGGACGACAGTTCCCTTTACGATCTCCAGAGTCTCATACTTTCTGCCCGGGATTGAATCAATACTTACTAGCTTCATACAGTTCTCCTTTATCTAGTTCCTTCATTCTCTGAAGCAGTGCGATCACGACTCCGATTATCACTGCAACCGGTATGAGAAGCAGGAAAAGCAGCAGGCCAATCGGAAGTGGTTCCTGGCTGTTGCCCCAAAGGATGATCCAGATTATGACTCCCATGAAGGCTATGGAAACGCCTGCCCATACCAACGATCCCAGACGTCTCTGCTTCACATCAGATTCTCTTGTGTCCACGAAAAGCGTGCCTCCTTTCTCGAGGTCTTTCATCCTGTCAAGCCAGCTGGATGCCTTCAAAGAATCAAAAGATGATCCACTTTCAGATAATTGTACGCAAAGCTCTTGCATCTGTGCCATATCCTGACATCGTTTCTCCAGTTTCTGTTCCTGGTCACGTACACATTCCTGAAGGGATATCTCTCCGGACATGATTCTCCTGATCTCTTCGCAGGGGATATCCAGCTTTCTCAGCAGCTTTATCCTGTTGAGCTGCTCCACATCCTGAAGATTATAATCCCTGTAGCTGTTCTCAGGATTCCTGCCGGGGTTGAGAAGGCCCTGCGATTCATAGAACCGTATGTTCTTCTTTGTAATCCCTACAAGTTCCTCTACCTGATTGATTTTCATCCAGCAAACCCTCCCATGGATTGCCTCTATGGCCACAAGATAGGGACTGTCGCAGAATAGAAAACTGCACAGTCCCTTTTCTTTGAAAACTTGATGGAAAGAGCCTGATTCACAGCGATTCAGGCTCTTTTCTCGTTTTCCGGTAGTTTTAGGGCAGACTGCCCCTAGTGTAGGGATGTTGTTTCAATGACAATCAGGCTGTTTCTTCTGTTGGTCCGGCCTTGATGCGATACCAGAACGGAGTACCCACCTTGTTCTGTTCGATTCTTGCGGCAAGCTGTACGGTGTTCACCGCCATGCAGCAGATGAGCCATTCGGAGAATACTCTGGCCTTTCCGAATGAACTGAACCTGCGCAGTCCGAACTGCTGTTTCTGGAAGGCGAAACGACCTTCGACCTGAATGCTCCTGTTTACCCTGACTTCGGCACCGAAGTCTGATGATAACCTCTCATAGGCAAGACATCGGTTCAGATGATGCCTGATCATGACATCGAACTTCCTGTACCTGTTCTTCTTCGGATTCCTGATGCAGCTTTTCCTGTAAGGGCAGGAGACACAACCCCAACGGCATTCATAGGTTCTGATCGGTTCGGCATGGTCCTTGCGGATTCTGGCTCCTGAGAAGGTCAGCTTGCGGTTGTTCCTGCAGATGAAGTAGTCCCCGTCCTCCACATACCTCATGTTCGCAATCCTTCCGCAGTCATTGCGGTACTTTCTGGTCTTGCTGATCTCCCAGTCCTGCGGCTTGATGTAGGCTTCGATGCCTCTTCTCTGAAGTTCATCGAATGCATCAAGACTGTCATAGCCGCTGTCAGCACAGTAGATGTCATACTTCCACGGCAGCCTGTCCAGTTTCTCCATGATCTGTCCGACAGTCCTGTAGTCAGTCCTGTCAGAGGAGATGGATGAGGCGATTATGTAGTTGCTGTCCACCGCATTCTGGATGTTGTAGGCGGGTTTG
>DMOO01000182.1 GCA_003456855.1 Sphaerochaeta sp. | reverse complement strand
GTGTTGATTTCCCGGTTCATCTCCTGGCAGAGGAAGTCCATCCTCTTGCCTACAGCCTCCTCGCTCTTGAGAAGCTTCCTGAACTCGGCTATGTGGGCGCCAAGCCTGACGACCTCCTCGTTGATGGTATATCTGTTCAGCATGACGGCAACCTCGGTCAGGATCCTGTTCTCGTCATAGTGCTGGTCTCCCAGCATCTCGTGGATCCTGTCGGTGAGGTTCTTGCGGATCATCACCTCAAGACCGTCGACGTTGGCCTTGACAACATCCAGGGACTTGGCGATTGCATCGATCTTTCCGGCAAGGTCGTTCTTGGTGACCAGCCCTTCACGTGCCTTGGCCTCATCGAACTGCTTCAGAACGAGTTCCGCACAGTGGTCCAGGCCTTCCTTATATGCTTCGATTCCATCGGTTCTGATACTTGAGAGGACACCATCCTGGGAGAGAATGTCACCCATGTTGAACTTTGGATTAAGATCCTTGGCCAGGTCATAGACCTCTTTGATGGCCTTGATGTAGGCCTTGGCCACATCGGTGTCTACGCTGACCTCAACGTTGCTCTTGATGTTCTTGACCCTGATCGAGAGGTCAATGTGTCCACGCTGGGCATGCTCCTTGATCAGCGTTGTGATCACATTCTCATAGGCTGAAAGATATGGTGGTGCATTGAAGCTTATCTCAAGATATCTGTTGTTGTAGCTCTTGAGCTCCATAACCATCACGTAGTTCTCGTTCTGGAACTCTGCATAGCCATATGCTGTCATGCTCTTCATGGAAACCTCCCTGATTGGAAAAAATTGGGCTCCTTGTGGAGGAGCCCCTTTGCTTGAACTTTATAAGCCTTTTACTTTGAAAGCTTAGCCTTGCACTGCTTGCAGACCTTCTTGGTCTCTCCGTCGATTGTGACCTCGTAGATGACCTTGATGGCTTCTCTCTTGCAGACGGGGCATGTTCCGCGTCCGCCATAGGCGACTTCGTTCAAACCTGTACCTCTATGTGCCTTTGACATATTCGTTGCTCCTGATAGAAATTTCTAAATCATATTAACTGTCATAACATCGAATGTCAATAAAGTCAGAACAACAGTGTTCCATAGGCCTTGAGGCTTGGATGCGAGCCTATCGGGGCAAGCAGATTGACTGCGAATTCCAGGTTCCTGAACGACAGTCCCAGGCCTGTTGTCACAGTGCCTGAGCCGAAGGAGGAGAATGCCGCAGTGTATCCGGCTCTGACGCTTACGCTGGAGTCTCTGACAAGCCTGAACTTGACCTCTCCTCCAAGGTTCATGCCGGTGTTCCCCCTGTCAAACAGCTTTGTGAACTCCAAAGCCGCACTGTAGACAAGGTTGTTCATCCTTCCTCTTGCGGAGTACTCGTTTCTGCTCCAGTAGGCTCCGACTCCGGCCTCGGAGAACAGGGACCTCCAGGTGAAGGTGGTGCTTGAGCCCTCCTTGTCCAGGACGTTGTCAAGCAGCATTCCAAAGGAGAACTGCTGAACCTTCAGCATGAGACCTGCATTGACCTGTATGTATTCCGAGTTCACCACACGGTCGTATTTTGCCAGCAGTGTCTGCATGAAGTAGTCTGCCCCGTCCTGCATCTTCACATCAAGCCTCTGTCTGACAGATCCTCCGGAGACTCCGACTCCAGCGCTTATTGGTCCGTAGCCTGCGCAGAAGTTGACCTGGAGGGTACTGGACTGGAGCATGTCCACGTGGTCATATTCAGCATTGTGGTTCCCTGCTGCGAAGGTGACGTCAATGCCCATTGTTATCATCTCGCTGACGAACAGTCCGCTCATCGAGGTCTCAGGCAGATAGGGCCAGCTGGCAACCCCTACGGTGTCACCCAGAATGCCTTTGAAGGCGAAGGTGAAATCATTGTCATCGAAGAACACTGCTGCAGGGTTTGGATAGCTCTGCATGTTGGTTCCGGACACACTTATACCAATACCGCCCATTGCGGCCAGTCTGGGGTCCTCGGCGAACAGGGACCCCACACAGAGACACAGTATGATCAGAACCAGCGAAAGTCTCTTCACGAAAGGTTTGCCTGCCTGAGGGCTACAGCCACCTGGTCCGGACAGGATGTAGGCCTGAATCCGCAGGTTATGCCGCTAAGACGCTCGATGGCCTCTTCGGCCTTCATTCCCTTCACAAGTGCGTTGAGACCCTTGTGGTTTCCGTCGCAGCCTCCGACGAATCTCAGTTCCTGAACCCTGTTCTCGTCATCCAGGGTTATCTTGATGTTTCTGGCACAGATGCCTCTTGGTGTAAAATCGATTTCCTTCATAGAAGCAATATTACCTTCAACTGGATTCCAAGACAAGTGGCGAATGGTGTGATAGAATTAAACCATGTCGGACGGAAGAGTCTTTTTCCATGTTGACCTCGATGCATTCTTCGCCTCTGTTGAACAGCGTGACCACCCCGAATACAGGGGCAAGCCGTTGATCATAGGCATGGTGGGTCCAAGAAGCGTGGTCTCAACCTGCTCCTACGAGGCCAGGGTCTTCGGAGTCCACAGCGCAATGCCGACACTTACGGCCTACAAGCTCTGCCCTAACGGGATATACATCCCGGGCGACATGCATCTCTACAGCAAAGTCTCCAAGCAGGTCATGGGAATACTCAGGGAATATGCTCCGGAGATGCATCAGGTCTCAATCGACGAGGCCTCTCTGAACATGACTGGAACCAGAAGGCTCTTTGGTCCCGCCAAGCAGCTTGCAATGACAATGAAGAAGCGGGTCAAGGACGAGATCGGCATAACCATGAGCATAGGAATAGCCGCCTCACCGTTCATAGCCAAGATGGCAAGTGACTACAACAAGCCTGACGGCATATGCCTTGTCTCCCCAGGCAAGGAGCAGGTATTCATAGACGCCATTGGACTGAAGAAGCTCTGGGGCCTTGGCAAGAGTGGAATGAAGGTTCTTGAAGCCCACAGGATACAGACACCGGAGCAGGTCAGAAGCATTGACCTCCCTCAGCTCCAGAGACTACTTGGCAACTCCTTCGGGCAGTATCTCTATCAGGCATGCAGAGGCCAGGACCCTGGAATAATGTACCAGGAGTCAAAGTCACATTCGATTTCAACAGAGACAACCTTTATAGAGGACATTATTGATGAGCAGACTCTATGTCAGATCCTCCTGGGCATGAGCTCAGAGCTTATGGCTAGATCCTTCGATGAAGGGGTCATGGCAAGGACTGTCGGACTCAAGCTTAGATGGGGTGCCGACTTCAGGACAATAACGGTGCAGGACACCCCTGAGGACCCGATTCTGAATGCAGACCAGATCTACAGCATAGCCCACAGGCTGCTTCTCTCAAAGTGGAAGAGCGGCCAGGGAATAAGGCTCATAGGCCTTGGTCTCTACCAGTTGTACAAGGGGAACGCCCCTATCCAGGACAGCCTCTTCTCGGAGAACGAGCACAGAAAGCGCAAGCTGGACCAGGTAATACACAACCTGGGAGCAAAGGGAGTCACGATGATGAAGGCAAGTGAGTTAGGGTCGAGGGAAAGCCTCAACCCTTCTTCGGATAGTCAAAATACCTGACAAAGGTCCTGTAGAAACTCATGAGAGCAAAGGAGAGAAGAATTCCTCCGACAATGTCAGTGAGCCAATGCACACCACTGAGCAGTCTGAACACCACCATGGCAATCATCATTATGAACAGGGCAATGTCGAAGACCTCAATCCAACCCCTGTTCCTCTTTGCACCATAGCCCAGAAAGACAATCTCGCTGTACAGAACACAGACTGCAAGCAAGGTATGGCTGGATGGATAGGACTGCTCGAAGTTGTTCGGTCTGCTGTTTATGGGAATCATTGAGAATGCGATGTAGACGGCAACGATGGCAGCATAGTAGAACATCGTGATCAGATACCACTTGTCCATTCGTCTCAGGCCCTTTTTCTTGATAAGGTTCACCAGAGCCAAGAAGGCATTGCAAGCAGCGATCAGCAGACAGAAATGCCCTATAATCTCGGTGGCGTTGTAGCACCCCTCATCCCCAGGGAACAAGTCATGGACGGCCTTGTTGATTGTGGCGAAGCCTACATTGGCTCCGTTTATGCCTATAGGCTGGACATCATACCAGGTAACGAGCCATGTGAACGCGGCGAATACCACAAGTAGAAGAAATGAGAAGAAGAGGCCCCATCTAAGGCTGGCCACCCTCTTTCCGTAAGGTCTAGGATCACTTGCCATTTACAGGAATTCCTTTTGATTCAAGAATCAGGTCATGCTTGAGGTTCTTCAGCTTCTTGGAGAGGGAAACCTTGTAGATATGCGGGTTGATGAGTCTCTTGTAGCTCTTGTGGAAGTGGCTCTGGCTTTCCTTCGCGTAGTCCTGGATCTCCTTCAGTGATCTCTGTTCCACGCAGATCTTGCCGTCCTTCATCACACAGCCAAGAAGCTTCTCGACCTTGTCATACTTCCCACCCCTCAGCAGGAAAAGATCACCGTCCGTAACCGGATGGTAGAAGATCAGGTCCTCGCCGTCCTTTATCTCCTCTTCATCGAGGGTTATCAGATCTGCAATTGCAAGTCCATCCTTTCCGTAGAATCTGTAGATCTGCTTGATTCCAGGGTTTGTGGTCTTTGCAGATGAGTTGCTCACCTTGATTGTCGGCTGGAAGGTCCCGTCCTTCCTGCCCTTTGCAGAGAGCTTGTAGACTCCACCCAGAGCTGCCTGGTCACCACCGGTGACAAGGTTGGTTCCGACTCCCCAGGAGTCGATCGGGACATTGTCTGTGACCAGAGTTGTGATGATCTGCTCTGTAAGGTCGTTGGAGACGCAGATTGTGGCATCAGGAAGACCTGCCTCGTCAAGACGCTGTCTTACAGCGCGTGCAAGGTATGAAAGGTCTCCGGAGTCGATTCTGACTCCCATCTTGAGGCCCTTGGCCTGCTGCTCCTTTCCGACTATGATGGCGTTCTCTATTCCACTTCCAAGAGTGTCATAGGTGTCAATCAGAAGGACACAGTTGTTCGGGTATATCTTGGCGAACTCCCTGAAGGCCTCGAGTTCGTTGTCGTAGGCCATGACCCAGCTGTGGGCCATTGTTCCGCCTACCGGGATGCCGAAGACCTTTCCGGCCAGCGTGTTGCTTGTAAGCTTGCAACCGCCGATGTATGCGGCACGTGAGGCGGAGAGGCCTCCGTCCATTCCCTGAGCACGTCTCAGTCCGAACTCCATGACAGCTCCGTCACCTGCTGCCGTGCAGACACGCATGGCCTTTGTGGCTATCAGGGTCTGGAAGTTGACTGTGTTCAGAAGCAGGCTCTCGATCAGCTGTGCATCGATGAGCTTTGTGTGGACTCTGACCAAAGGCTCACCAGGGAACACCGTGGTGCCCTCCTTTGGGGCGTAGATGTCACCCTTGAACTTGTAGGTTGAAAGATAGTCCAGAAAGCGCTGGTCGAAGATGTTCAGGCTCTTCAGATAAGCGATGTCGTTTGCGCTGAAGTTCAGGCTCTCAAGCTGTGGAAGCAGCTCGCCCAGTCCAGCGAAGACGGCATAGCCGCCATCAAACGGGTTCTTTCTGTAGAACATGTCAAAGACGACGTCAGGGTTCTCGTTGTTGAGGAAATAACCCTGCATCATCGTGAGTTCATAGAAATCAGTGGTTAAAGCTGACACATCAACGACCATGGCATTTCTCCTTACCTTCTAATCTCGGTTCTTCCACCCATGAATGGGACAAGGGCCTTAGGGATCTCTATGCTTCCGTCCTCTCTCTGGTAGTTCTCAAGGACTGCGACGACTGCTCTTGAAAGAGCCACTGCAGTACCGTTGAGCATGTGGACGTACTTGGTCTTTCCATCATCGTCCTTGAATCTGACGTTCAGGTTGCGGCTCTGGTAGTCGGTGCAGTTGGATGTAGAGGTGACCTCACCATACTCTCCTTCATCTCCTCGGCCTGGCATCCAGGCCTCGATGTCGAACTTTCTGTAAGCAGGTGCTCCGAGGTCTCCTGTGCAGGTGTCGACAACTCTGTATGCGAGTCCGAGTCCGGAGTAGATCTCCTCCTCGATGGCAAGAAGCTCGTCATGGAAGCTGTCGGAATCCTCTGGAAGACAGATGATGAACATCTCGAGCTTTGAGAACTGGTGGACTCTGTACAGACCCTTTGAGTACTCTCCTGCACCACCGGCCTCTCTTCTGAAGCAGTGTGAAAGACCTGTCATCTTGATAGGCAGCTTGGCCTTGTCCAGGACCTCTCCGCTGTAGTATCCGCCAAGTGTGATCTCTGCGGTTCCTACAAGTGCGGTTCCTGTTCCCTCGACTGTGTAGATGTTGCTCTCTGCCCCGCGTGGATTGAATCCGATGCCCTCAAGGATCTCCTCCTTTGCGACGTCTGGGGTGATGAACGGTGTGAAGCCATGCTTTGTGACAATGTTCATGGCATAGTTCTCAAGGGCCATCTGAAGAAGGACGGCCTCGTTCTTCAGGTAGTAGAACTTAGGTCCGCTGACCTTGGTTCCGGTCTCGAAGTCAATCAGGTCCAGCTTCTCACCGATCTGAACGTGGTCCAGCGGCTTGAAGTTGAATACAGGTGGCTTTCCGACGTACTTGATGGCGGTGTTGTCCTTGTCTTCCTTTCCTACAGGTGCCTTTGGATGTGCATAGTTAGGAATCTGTCTGATTATGGTGTTGAAGTCCTTGTCAACAATCTCCAGCTCGGACTCTGTGCAGGCGATCTTCTCCTTTATCTCACGTCCCTCTGCAATCAGGGCCTGACGGGCATCGTTGTCCATCTTTCCCTTCATCTTCTGGGCGTTCTCATTCCTGGCGGCTCTGAGCTCCTCGGCAGCCTTCATAAGCTCGGATCTCTTGTCCTGCAGCCTGATGGCCTCGTCGACATCGACCTTCATGTTGCGGTCTGCAATGTTCTTGGCAATCTCGTCACGCCTGGACTTGAGTTCTCTGTAATCAATCATTTGAATGCCTCGTTAAGTAAAAGAAATCATCTTGACTATAATACAAAGAGAAAATGCTTTCAACATGGAGAAAGTAATCAATGTACCTTTTGGCCCCAAACGTGCTATCCTTTCAGACATGAAGATAAACATCGTCCTTTTCCAGCCGGAAATTCCACAGAACACAGGCAACATCTCCCGCACCTGCAGTGCCACGGGGAGCGCCCTGCATCTGGTCCATCCGCTTGGATTCTCATTGGACGAGAAGCATCTAAGACGTGCAGGACTGGATTATTGGGAAGGTCTCGAGATACACGAATATGAGAACAATGATGCCTTCTTTGCTCAGCATGGTGATAAAAAGATATTCTATTTCTCTCAGAAAGGACATCAGAACTATTGGGATGTAGACATTGTTGATAAGGCCCATGATGAGGTTTGGCTGGCATTCGGCTGCGAGTCCCACGGCCTTGAAGAGGATCTTCTTCTGGCCAAAGCCGCCACCTGTGTGCGCATCCCTATGCTTGAGGGCAAGCGCTCTCTGAACCTGTCCAACGCTGTTGCCGTTGCTGTCTACGAGGTCCTAAGGAGAACCGGATTCAGAGCTTTGAGGACAACTGGACAGCTCAACGACCACAGATGGGAGGATGCTGATGCGTAAGGCCCTTGCTCTGATTCTCATCCTTCTTGCCCTGCTGGTCACTCCAGTGTTCTCGACTGGGGTGGACACCTACTGCTTCGATCTTCTCTCGGAGACGGAGCAGCTTGCCTACCAGGCCCTTCAGGACTGCCTGATCCATATGATAACAAGCTGGAACTGCGGCTCGATGTCCCAGGAGACTATCCAGAAGGCCTTTGACTGTCTTCTGATGGACCATCCGGAGATCTACTGGGTCAATGGCTACACCTACGTCACAAGCTATCTCAGAAACAGCATCACCGGCCACAGGGTCGAGTTCACCTACAACCTTGACAGGCAGACGATACTCAGAACCAACCAGGAGATAGAGGACTCCATAATGGAGATCGCAGACCAGCTGGAAAGCATCGACCCCTCCTACGAGACGGTAAAGGCCGTCTACGATTACATGATAGACAACTGCACCTATGATGAGCTGAACCTTGACCAAAGCCTCTGCTCCGTCATGCTTGAGAAGAGTGGAGTCTGCGCCTCCTTCTCAAAGGCCTTCGAGTTCATAATGCAGTGCCTTGGAATCCCCTGCACAGTGGTCTACGGCAGACTGACACAAAGCGAGGGCATGCTGAACACAACCCTCGGCCATGAGTGGAACCTTGTGCAGATCAACGGCCAATGGTACCACGTCGATGTAACAAGCGGAATCGCGGTCTCGGCTGAGGATGGAATTCCCGACTACCGCTTCCTGTGCACCACAACGGAGGAAATTCTCAAGACCCATACCATAGAGAACCCCGTTCCAATCCCGGAGTGCAACTCCACCGACCTGGAGTTCTACAACTACTTCGGTCTAAGCGTTGAAACCTACTCCAGGGAGGCTGTAGCACAGTGCATGCTGAGGGCCATGGATCTGGGCTACGGCCCTGTGGTCAAGTTCACCAACTACCATGCCTTCTCTGATGCAATAGACGACCTCTTCAAGAACCAGGGCATCTTCCAGGCCATAGAGGACGCCACAGGAATGGTTGTCACCGCTGTGGACTACACAATTTACGAGGAGGAGCTGATTCTTAGGCTCCACAACTGACTCTTTCCAATTGCAGAAAACCTCTTTTGTTATTACTATTGAATTGTGACACGTAAATATTCGATTACCAGCAGAAAACAGGACATTGGAAGACTCATAAACCAGCTCCACAGGGAGGAGTTCCTTGCCGTAGGAATAATGGACACAGGAACACCGGAGGATCTGGTGGATACCCTTGACTGGTTCGTCGGCAATTTCAACTACTGCCTTCATGTAGTGTCACAGAACGATCGCTTCAATGTGGATGAGATGCAGAACAAGTATCCAGATGTCACCTTCATCATCTTCCCGAAGGCACCGTCCTTGGCGGAAAGGGTCAACGCCCTTGCAGATGTATGCATGACGACATACTTTCTCACCATGAGAAGCGACACGAATCTGATGAACTTCGACTGGAAGCCTCTTGAGGCGAAGATGAAGGAGGACGAGCACCCCGCTATGATCTGTCCTTGGATCTTCAACAAGAGCAACGAGAAGATTCCTACCATCAGAGCCCCTCATCTCCAGGGCAGGGAGGTCAGCCCTCTCTCCTTCATGCCTACCGCCCCATGTCTTGAGAATCTCTATCCCTTCCTTGGGATCGGTCTATATGACAGGGCCCTCTTCCAGAGACTCAGAGGCTATGACGAGGAGATCTCGGGAGCCTATTGGCAGACTCTGGACTTCGGAGTCAGATGCTGGCTCTACGGCTACCCCATCTACACAATGAGCGACATTGCGGTCCTGTTCTATGCAAAGCAGTTCCTCATTGAGGACAGAACAGAGCAGCAGGGATTCGAGAGGTTCTATTCAAAGGCCCTTGCAGTCCATCAGGTAAAAGGCAGAGCCTACATAAGGAAAGGCCCCAAGATGTCCAGCAGGTTCATCAATGAAGAGGTCAAACCAAGAATCAAATCCTACAGGACGGACTTCACAGCCCTCTGTGAGCACTGGAAGAATCCGGAGTGACGAACAAATGAAAGCGGCGGCTGTGAAGCCGCCGTTTCTGTATGCTCTTTAAATGTCAATCAACCGAGCTTGGAGCTCTTTGCGTTGTACTTTGTGACAGCAAGAACCGTCTCTCCGTCGATCTGGAGTGCACATGGTCCGTCGAACTCGACTGTGATGTCATAGCCCTCAATCACCTGGACCTGCTTTGTGTGCTTTACGTGCTCACCCTTGAAGATGCTTGGGAATATCATCAGGGTGTGCAGCTTTCCGCTTCCATGGAAGACAACCAGAGAGAGTTTGCGGTCCTTGTTCAGTCTGTCCTGTGCAGGTGCACAGTCCATTCCACCACCGTAGTAGCGACCGTTCATTGAAGGGGCTAGCCAGACCTTCTTGAAGCTGTAGCTCTTGCCGTCGACCGTGATCTTTGCGTTCCTTGGCTTGAACTTTCCAAGAAGTCCCTTGATTGCAATTGAGGTGTAGTTGATGTCCTGCACTCCGGCGTCATGCAGCTGGTCTGCGACCTCGCAGCAGTATCCGTCGATTCCATAGCCTATGCCGTTGACGAACAGGCTCCTCTTTCCGTTGACGGTGACTGAAGGCAGGTCCTTAAGGTACTTGTTGATGAGATAAGGTCCCTTTGAGGCGTCAAGCTCAAGGTCATTAAGGAAGTCGTTTCCCGTTCCACCAGCAAAGAAATAGACCTCATTCTTTAATTCCAGGCCATTGATGTCATTTGCAAAATGGTTAAGGCTTCCATCTCCTCCAACCAGTACGATCTTTGCATCGGAGCCGATCTCAGAGAGGAAATTTGCGTAGTCCTTGACCTCCAGAACACTCTGGTACTTGAGTTCCTCACCCTTGAGGAGCTCGTCAAGCTTTCTGGCTGTGGCCTCGCCTGTGCCGCCGCCCGCCTTAGGATTGAAAAGAATGTAGTACATATGTTTCTCCTTTTTTATTGACCAAGTTCATTTCTTATAAGAGCCTCGACCCTCTCGCTTATCTCGACAGGCCTGTGGCTCTTGACGTATTCGACATCGAGAACATCGATTATCTTTATCTCTATCCTTGCACCACCCGGGAACGGGAAGCGCTTTGCCACCTCTTCGGTACCCCTGGTAACTGCAACAACCACAGGGACCTCTGCCTGATGGGGGATTCTGAACATGAAGCCGTGGAAGGGTCCAAGCTTCCCGTCCTTGCTTCTGGTCCCCTCCGGATACAGACCTATAGAGGCCTCTCCGGCCTTCAGGATGTCTATTGCATCATTGACTGTGGCAAGGGCCTTCTTAGGGTCCTCCCTGTTTATCTCAAGGAAGCACATCTTCCTGATTATCTTGCCGAAGAAAGGGATCTTGAAGTTGCTGGGTTTTGAGATGAAGCCGATTCTGTAGGATGAAAGCTTGTACAGGATGACCATTGGATCGAACCTGGATACATGGTTTGCAACGTAGACGAACCTTGTGTCCTTAGGGATCTTCTCCTTTCCAACAACCTTCACATGGGACCTGGTGAAGAAGAAAGCTCCCCAGCAGGTGATTGCGCCAGCCAGTCTGGCAAATGCATGGCTTTTCTTGTAAACCTTTTTCTTGATGGGAAGGCTGTAGAAGAAACATGGCAGAAACCAAAGCATTATCAGTGCAAACAATGCAAGAAGGATATACAGGACTACTTTCAGAACTACCATTACTACACCTAATTAAATAAATATGACAAAGGTTATCATATAGTCTAAAAACTTTTCTACTTTTAGTTCTGCTTTTAGTAGACTTCGGCCAAATTGCGCAAAAAAAACAGGAGGCTTTCACCTCCTGCTTCTCATTTCTTGTTCTTCCTGCGCTCCTCATCACGCTTCTTCCTTTCCTCGGAAGCCTTGATGAAGTCTGCGAATGTTCCGCCACCAGAGGAGCCCTTGCTCTCATAGGAGCCGAACTCGCGTCTGTCGTTGCGGCGGTCATCGCGCTTGAAGTTGCGGTTGTCAGGCTTTCTGTCAAAGGACCTTCTGTTGTCGTTGTCCCTGTTCTGGCTGAACTCGTTCCTTGGCCTGTAGTGGCTTGGCTTGACGACCTCTGTGACCGTCTCCCACTTGACCTGAGGAGTTGCCTTGGCAACGGCGGCCTTCACGGCACCCTTGCGGATGACGATGGTCTTCTTGCCTGAGGTTCCAGGTGTTGCTGTTGCCAGAACCCTCTTGGTCGGCGATGCACTGGCATGTGTAGGGATGACCTCTGCAGGAGCGACCTCCACTCTCTTCTTGACCTCCATCTCCTCGTAGCCGCAGGAGAATCTCTGGCAGACATGGTGGACACGTTCGTACTCATCGAAGACATTCATCATTGGCCAGCCGCAGTATGGGCAGAGTCTGGTCTTGTCTCCCATGAGGTTCGGGTCGAACTTCTCACGGTTAAGAATAACCTGATTCACAAGATCAGTTGCATTTTTCTTGATATCATCAATGAACGGAGCCTCTGTTTCAGTTCCATGGGCAATCGAGAAAAGTCTCTGCTCCCACTTTCCTGTGAGTTCTGCGCTCTTGAGCTGCTGAGGAACCAGGCGGACAAGCTCACGTCCCTTGGCTGTAGGAACAAGCTCCTTCCCCTGTCTCTCAATGCAGTTGTTCTGGATGAGCTTCTCGATGATGTCAGCTCTGGTTGCAGGTGTTCCGAGTCCGTTCTCAAGATGACTCTTGAGCTCGGCGTCCTCCACGAAGCGTCCTGCATGCTCCATGGCAAACAGAAGGTCAGCCTCTGTGTATCTGTCAGGTGGAAGCGTTGCACTTCTCTTGAGAACCACATCGTTGATCGTGAGCTCCGTGCCCTCCTTGAGGGAGAGGATTCCAAGGTCTCCATCCCCATCGTCCTCGGTGTTGACTGCACTTCTTCTGCCAACGTCCCTGGCGACATCACGCCAGCCCTGCTTCACAGGCAAGGTCAGACGGGTCATGAAGCGCTCGCCCTCCACCTCAACCTCCACTGTTGTGGTCTTGTACTCGTAATCAGGTGAGACCGTCTCCAGGAATCTGGTGATGATCAGCTCCCAAAGAGCCTTCTCGTTGGTTGAAAGCTTTGTGATGTCAACCTTCTGCTCAGTTGGAAGCAGTGCATGGTGGTCGCTTACAAGCTCGTCGTTCACAAGACGGGAGAGGTCTGTGCGGATTCCATTGCGAAGGAAACTTGAAGCCCTGAGTCCAAAGGCGGTTGCACTGAGTGCTGCAAGGCGGTCCGGGATTGTAGGGACTATGTCAGCTGTGATGTAGCGGCTGTCTGTTCTAGGATAGGTCACTATCTTGTAGACCTCGTAGAGGCGCTGGAGAGTGTCCAGGGTCTCCTTTGCGGAGAAGCCAAGGATGTTGTTGGCATCTCTCTGAAGCTCTGTCAGGTCATAGGCAAGAGGTGGTTTCTCTGTCTTTGGAACTTCGCGAACACTGGTCACCTTGCCCTTTGCACCCTTGAGCTTGGCTGCAAGCTCGTTGGCCTTGGCCTCCTCGTTGATCTTGATTGTGTTCTCAGGGGAGTACCAGGAAGCCTTGAAGGAACCGAAGTCGGCCTTCAGAGTCCAATAGAAGCGACCTGCGAAATC
>DMOO01000039.1 GCA_003456855.1 Sphaerochaeta sp. | reverse complement strand
AAGCTCACGTTGTAGAAAGAGATTCCCGAAAGCTGTGTTCCAAGGTCATCGGCAAGGGAGGAGAATTCCTCGATGTTCTTCATGGTCACGTAGACCGTCTGGCTGACGGACTCGCCGATCTTGATCTGCTTTCCGTTGTCCCAGTAATACTCGGAGTTGAAGTTCAGAGCAGTTGTTGAGATGTTCTCATCCTCTATGCCGTGGTCCTTCAGAAGGTCCAGTATCTGGGTCATCTTCTGGTTTGTCTTCTGCTGGGCCTCTCCCGTGGTCTCTGCAGTCTCGTTGACGTTGATGCTGAACTTGACGGTATCGGCCTCAAGGTAGACGATTCCGCTTCCGGAGACAGAGACCGTTGTTGGATTCTCGGCATTGCCGGAAAGAGTGCTACATGAAGCAAGTAAAGCCAATGCGATAGCCGCAAATAAAACAATGATTAATTTTTTTGTTGTGTTTCTCATAAAGTTTTCCCTCGTTTCTATCATTTCTTGATTCTTATATTCAGCTTTGCACCGGTCTTCTGGGCCGCTGCAATGATATGTCCCATTGTGATCTCAGGGTTTCCCGCCATCTGGCAAAGTGCCTGGGCCTCGTTCAGGATGGCCTCTATTGCTGCGCAGGAAAGCCCATCGAAGGCCACGACCAGAATGTCGGAGGAAAGGTCGGAGGCAAGCTTCTTACCCTTTGAGTATATCTCGACCAGCTTGGCTCTTGTCTTGGCATCTGGGTTGCCCACGGTGAACTTGATGTCGAATCTTCCAGGTCTCACAAGGGCAGGGTCCAGGGAGGCATAGGAGTTCGTGGCGGCAATGACCAGAAGACCGTTGTTCGCCGTGAAGCCGTCCATCTCGTTCAGAACGGTGGTTATGATCCTGTTGTTCTCCTTGTCTATTCCTGTGCCGGCGTAGTTCCTGCGTTCTCCGATGCTGTCGAACTCATCTATGAAGAGTATGCAGGGCTTGTGCCTTGATGCCTTGTTGAACAGCATCTTTATCTTCCTTGCCCCCATACTCATCATTGCGCTCTGGAAGTCGGCTCCCTTGGTTGCAATGAAGTTCACATCGGTCTCCTGTGCAAGTGCCTTGGCGAACAGGGTCTTTCCGTTTCCCGGAGGTCCCTCCAGGATGACTCCCTTGACCGGTCTGATTCCCTTTCCCTGGTACTTGGACGGGTTCTTCAGGACATCCACAAGGTACATCATGTCCGCCTTAACATCGTCCATGCCCGCAATGTCATCGAATCTGACACCTGTCTTGTGGACAACCTTGAAGGTCTTTCTGCTGTAGTCGATCAACTTGTACAGACCAAAGGCCACAGCCCCGAAGAAGACCACGTCGAAAACCACATCAAGTATGGTGGATACTGATACTCCCTTCTTCTCAGAGACCTTTGCGCCTGATTCAAGGAGCCTCTCCTTCAAGGTCGAGGAGGCAGGGTTGTCTGTGACGAAGACTCCGCCATCTGTGGTGAACAGAATCCTGTTCTCCTCTATCGTGGCCTCTGTGACAGAGCCGGAATCAATTGCCTTGGAGAGCTCGCTGTAGGTCACATAGTTGTCTTTTGTCCCGATTCCGAACCAGGAATCCATGTCTATGACACCAGTCGAGTCCAATGCTAGAAATGCAATTGCAACAATCAGGATGGCAAACAGGACCATCCTCAATGCTCTATTATTCTTTTTCATGCTAATAATATTAACAAATAAGTGGCCAATCGTTTACACAGTGTGGACAAAAAAAAACTTTTTGTGTACTATTTCCATCGCTGCAAAGCAAATTTGACAATGGTAATTGGCTATGGGCCAATGAGAGTAGGAGAAAATTATGGTTACAATCAACGCAACACTCAGAACAGAGGATTTCGGTTCAGCTGGATCCAGAAGACTTGTCCGCGCAGGTAAGCTTCCTGCAGAGATGTACGGAAAGGATGGCAACATCCACATCGTGCTCGATGCTCATGACTTTGATCTGACACTCAGAAAGCTTGCAATCGGCAAGGAGTGCGAGATTGTTCTCGATGGAAAGACCTACAAGTGCATCTTCAAGGCTCTCCAGGAGAACATCATGTACGACACACTCGTACACGCAGATTTCCAGATTGTATGATCGTAGTTCTTGGACTTGGTAACCCAGGTTCCAGATACGAGCAGACCAGACACAATGTCGGCTTCAGGGCCGTCAGTGAAGCAGCAGCGTTTTTCCAGGTCAAACTGAAGAAACGCTGTTTTCGTCTATACAGACAGGCAAGGGTCAATGGTCAGGCTCTTCTGGTACAGCCTCTAACCTTCATGAATGCCAGCGGAGAGATAATGGACAGCTTCTCCAAGGATGATGACTTTGTCGTCGTCTGCGACAACATGGACCTGGCGGCAGGTGGTCTGAGAATCCGAAAGGGTGGTGGAGCCTCCGGTCAGAAGGGGCTTGCCAGTATCTCCGAGAAACTGGGAAGAAGCGACTTCGTCCGCATATATATAGGCATAGGTCGCCCGGAGGAGGGTGTGTCGGTCCCTGACCATGTCCTTGGGGTGGATGCCCCAGGCGAAAGGAAGGATGCAGTGGACAAGGCTGTGTCGGACGCTGCTAAGGCCATAGAGAAGTACATCGGTGGAGCCACGGTGGAGGAGCTTCAGCTTGAATTCAACAGAAAGGGCATTCTCTGAGAATCTGAATTCCATCCTCAAGAATGACGAGAAGGTCATAGTGGCCTTCTCGGGTGGTTGTGACTCCTTGGCCCTGCTTGTCCTTGGCACAAGGGCAATCGGAAGGGAAAGGGTAATCCCCGTCTATGTCAACCACAGACTGAGAAGCGAGGAGGAGCTCTCCAACGAGATCCGACTCAACCACGGGAACTGCAGAAGACTCGGACTGGTTTTGAAAGTCAAGGAGCTTGAGTCCGGAGAGGTTGAAAGGCTCGCCTCCGAAAGAGGAGGTGGCGTGGAGGATGCCGCACGTGTTCTCCGTTACCGCATACTCGAGGATGAGAGGGTCAAGGAAGATGCCTCCTTCATCCTCACCGCCCACCACAGACAGGACCAGGTCGAGACCATAATCATGCGTCTGTCCAAGGGCTCTCCCGTCACCTCCCTGAAGGGTATATCCGCCATTGACAAGAGCCGTCATCTGCTTAGACCTCTATTGAACTTCAGCCGCATGGAACTAGAGGATTACCTAAAAACCAACAGCTTTAAGTGGAGCACAGATTCGACTAATTCGGATGCCTCTTTTTCAAGAAACAACATAAGAAATGAGGTCATTCCAAAGATTCAGGCTATCTGGCCTGATTACGAGGACTCCATCTTGAGACTAGGTGAGCAGGCTTCCACCCTTTGCGAAGACTGCCCAGAAGACATTGGCTCAACAGTAAACATTGATATCTTCAAAGGTCGAACTGCAATTCAGAGAACAACGATCCTCTTCTCCATGTGGAACTCTGTGTTCACTGAAAAGGAGCTTCCGCTCTCTCTGGTGGACAGGGTCCTAGATGCCGTCTCAAAGGCTGAGGACTGCTCTGTCGGCTCCAATGGTGCTTTGTTCTCCATCTACAGGGGAAGACTCTATCTGACAGATCCATCAGCGGATGAGGTCTTCAATATTTTTAATATGGAATTTAGTCCTGAGAGGGAGAACCGAATCGAGCTGCCTGACGGCATTGTCTTCCAGTGCGGGATGGATCATGATTCAAAGGACCCTCTTGCCTTGCGAATGGACCCATCGAGGTTCAAGGGAACGGTACGCATCCGCTTTGCAAGGGTGGGCGACAAGATAAAGTTAAAGGATGGTGCAAAGATGGTGCTCAGACTTCTTCAGGACATGAAGATCCCGGCCCATCTCAGGTGCAGGGTTCCAGTTATAGAGGACGAGGATGGGGTCTGTGCTGTGTTGGGAAGCCTATATGGCGGCCGTGACAGAATTTCAGCTAAGTTTCATACTTCTCTTGCCCGAATCCATTTTCCTTTATATATTGTTTCTAAAGGTAAACCTGAATAATGGATACAAACGACAAAGACAGAGATATCAAAGAAGATACTCCAGAACAGAAAGAAGAAACCAAACAGCCTGCTGAAGAGGGTCAGAACTCCCAGAGCGACGCAAAGTCCTACTGGAAGGAGACTCCCTTTGACGAGATGCAGCATGTGAAGCCGGACAGCTTCGCTGGTCTTGAGGCAGGTAATGGAAACAATGACTCGAAGCAGAATCAGCAGCAGAAGAAGAATGACTCAGATGCATATTGGAGACCTCGTTCAGCTGCCAACGATTCTGAGAACAAGAACCAGAACAGGGGAAATGATGACAACCATTACCGCCAGAACCAGAACAACATGGGTCAGCCAGGTGGTCCGTTCAAATCCAAGAGAAACAGAATCGGTGTCATTATTTTCGCGGCTCTGATCGCATTGTTCGCCATAACCATCCTTTCGAACGGCAACAACACGGCTGAGGTCTCATACACAACGTTCAAGAACGCAGTTGTGAGCAACCGCGTTGCAACTGCAAACATCAAGAACAGCACATACATACTCTTCACGACGACTGAAGGTACAGAATACAGGGTAAGAATTCCTTACAGGGATGACAACCTTCTTGAATTGCTTGAGACGCATGGAGTTGAGATAGTCGGATCCGACGCTGACGTGTCGATCCTTGCTGTGATACTGGAACTTCTACCATGGATCCTGTTCATAGGATTCACCGTCATGCTTCTTAGGCAGACCTCAGGAAGCGGTCAGATGATGCAGTTCGGAAGGAGCCATGCAAAGCAATACACCGACAAGGACATCAAGATCACCTTCAAGGATGTGGCAGGTCAGAAAGAGGCCAAGTACGAGCTTCAGGAGGTCGTTGAGTTCCTGAAGAACCCGAAGAAGTACTCTGACATCGGTGCCAAGATACCTAAGGGCGTCCTTCTTGTAGGACCTCCGGGAACAG
>DMOO01000068.1 GCA_003456855.1 Sphaerochaeta sp. | reverse complement strand
GAATGGAGAGCAGAAAGTATTCAAAGGGCGAGGTTATCTTCTTCGAGGATATAATCGAGGCCATCGGTTTTCGTTTCATCTATCAGGTCAAGAGTGGAGCTGTAGACATCATCGTCAATTTTGAGACACCTGAGCAGAAGAAGCTTACGACGCTTAAGCCGGGAGCATATTTCGGAGAGATCGCATTGATCGAAGGCTGCCCACACTCAGCAACAGCCATTGCTGCAGAGGACTGTGAGGTCAACCTCATCACAGACTATGAGTTCTTCGATGTGGCAAAGAAGGATCCAAAGACTGTCGTAGAGCTGGTCAAGAACCTTGGCATCAGAATCAGGTCCCTCACCAATGATTACATGGAAGTCTGCAAGACTCTCAAGGAGTATGGTGCAAACGAATCGGTCGGTGAGAAGTCAGGCTCACTGTGGAAGAGGCTTCTCAAGTTCTCCACCATCTATACCAAGAACGGAAAGAAGGTGAGTGACGTAAAGCCGGAGCTCAACCGTGGAACTCCTCTCAACTGGATCGGTGACAACGCAACATATTTCGACCACAACGAGATCATCTTCAAGGAAGGTGAGGACAGCCACTGCATGTACTACATCATCAGCGGTGATGTCGGAATCTACGCATCCTACGGAATGAAGGACCAGAAACTTGTGACAACACTCACAGGTGGACAGTTCTTCGGAGAGATCGGACTTGTCGGAAACGATGTCAGAAGCGCAAGTGCAGTCGCTCTGAAGAACGGAGCAACCCTTGACCGCATCCTACTCAACGGACTCGAGGACCTGGTGACAAAGAACCCTGAAAAGATCAATCTTCTTCTGGTCTATCTCAGCAACAGACTCAGAACCCTGACCTATGACTACCTCAAGGCCTGCAAGACGGCAGCCGAGGTAATCAAGGCCTCAGAGGATGGCGATGATCTCACAATCTCACAGGCTGAGTTGCTCAAGTTCTACACGGAGATGGAGATTCTTGGAAACTTCTGCTATTGATTCATTGGTTTGAATAAGAGACGGCTGCATCAAATGCGGCCGTCTTTTTTATAGTCTGGCTTCTATTCCAAGGACGAACTGGTTGTCCCTTCCATCGCCGCTGGTCACAAGGTTGTACTGCGCAAAGATGTCGATGTTCCTTCTCAGATAGTATTTCCACGATAGCTGAAGATAGCTGGAGAAAGTGGCTTTCCCAGAAGGTGTTCTTTCATCTGTTCCAATCTGAAAGAGGGATCTGATGTTCTTCTCTCCATGCAGCATCATGAAATACTCTGCATTGACCTCGAATTTGGACATCATTGAATATGATAGCTTTAAGTCTCCAACGATTGCATCACCACCATAGGGATAGCCTATGAAGCGCCAGACATAGGACGGATCATCGTTCGACCTGTAGTAGCCGATGTAGGCGGGGCCGTATTCGCCGCTGTTCTGGTTTACTCCTCCAATTGACCTGAGATAGAGATAGGTGTCTGTGTATACAGCCTCTGCCGAGAAGTCCAGGATCCCCTTTCCAAGGATGTGCCTTGTTTTGATGCCTAGCATGTATCCCAGGGCGTTTGGGGTGTCGTCACCATCACCTGTATTCTCTTTTGGCGTCGCCAGGTCATCCAGGCACATCTGGCCATAGATGACCATGCCTTTGGTAATGGCGAAGGAGAACTCGAATCCGAGCATGGAGTTCGCATTGCCCTTTATCCAATAGCTGTGGAAGAGGGCAAACGGGTTGATGTACCTTGGATCGAACACACCTTCCTCTGACTGGAAAACGATTGACTCCGTTCCAGCCATGGATAGCCTGTCATTCAGGAACCGGCCCTCGACTCTGTGGAACATGTAGTAGAACAGGCCACTTGTGTAGCTGGTGGAGTTTTTGTTGGCGGGATTGAAGTAGCTGTAGGCTCCGCAGTTGACAGGGTGGGCCATGAAGCTAATCAGGAAGGTGTACTTGTATCTGTCCCCGAACATGGTGAATCTGAGAAGGTCATGGAATCTGAAGTTGTCACTCAGAATCAGGTTCCCCGTCTCTCCGTTTCCGGCTATCAGCCTGTCCCTTCCTATCTGCAGGGACCAGTAGTTGCCGCCAGCTGCCAGGAAGGCTCTGTATGGGAGGTTTATATCCAGCTCGGTGGTGAATCCTTCGGGACAGAGTCCTGCGATATCGAAGTTGAAGTTATAGTCGTAGAAGTATTTGTCATCCAGACAGTTCTCATTCTTCAGTTCATACTGTGTGAAGGAGTAGAGGCTGTTTCCCACCCAGGTCTCCCAGTTGGCGAACACGCTTGGCTTTTCGTTCTGGATTCTGAAAAGGTAGTTGTCAAACTCATCGTAGGTCCAGACGAAGTCCGTGTCTGTCCGTGCGTATCCGGTCAACGCCAGAATCAGGTTGAAGTCCATCTCGACATGCTTTCCGAAAGCTATGTCCGTGTCTCCCTTGAGTCTTTCCATGATGCTGTCATATAGATCGGGTTCAATTGACCTGGAGACCCCCTCCATCATCAGCCTGAGCTCTGCGGTTGACCAGGGGCCGGTGGACGAGGGAAGGGCCTTGCCAGACAGGATGAAGATGGTCTGAATATCCTTGTATATGGGATCATCTGTGGCCCAGATCCTCTGCCCATTGTCTGAGGCGAATATCTGGAAAATGAGGACTATGGCCAATAATGAGGTTAAAAAGGTTCTCTTCACGTTTTCATTATAGACTACATCTTCCAAGTTTGCATCCTTTCTGCTATGGTTTCCCTTGGTGTTGGGGAACACAATGGAAAGATTGGAAAGACGAAACAGCTTCAAGATCCTCGTTACTCTTGCCATACCTGTCATACTTGAGCAGATACTGACAACCTTGCTCCAGTATGTGGACACGGCAATGGTGGGGCGTCTTA
>DMOO01000027.1 GCA_003456855.1 Sphaerochaeta sp. | reverse complement strand
GAAGGAGCCTACATTGGATCTGAAGAGAAGTCCGAAGACAGTGCAGAGGACTATGGCCTTGCTGCAGTCAAGGGTCAGCACCAGCCAGGCCCACTTCTTACCGAAGACCCTCATGAAGTTGGTGAAGCCTGGGTTCCCACTTCCAAGGCCCCTGATGTCCTTTCTGTATATGGTTGTTGAAAGGATGATGGCAGGGTTCGCGGCCCCAACCAGGTATGAGCACAGTGCGCAGATCAATGTCAGTAAGGTTGTGTTCATCTTCTATCTCCATCAAGCACGGCGAACAGGCTTCTGAGTCTGATCGTCATGCTTCCCATGTTCGACATCTCATCTATCTTCAGCTGGGTGTATATCTTCCCACCAGCCTCTATGATGGATCTTGTCTCGTCAGATGTTATGGCATCCACACCACATCCGAACGAGATCAGCTGGACCAGGTTTATGCTCAGGTCCTTGGGGGCCTCTGCCACAAACTTGGCAGCTGCGTAAAGCCTGCTGTGGTATGTCCACTGGTTCCTCACCTTGGTTGGGAAGAAGGTCTCGTTCTGGCTGACCGAGTCCTCCGTTATTACCACAGCACCCTGTTCGCTCAGGAGCTGGTTGATCCCGTGGTTGACTTCCGGATCCAAATGATAAGGTCTTCCTGCTAGGACAATGACGTGTTTTCCATTCTGTCTTGCATATTCCAGATACTCGTTTGCCTTTGCTCTGATGTCCGCAAGATAACCATGGTACTCGTCATACGCCGCTGCCACCGCCTTCTTTATATCTGAGTTCCTCAGTTCAGGGAAGTATTTGTGTATGACCTCCTGGAACCTTGATGTGAACTGCTTTTGATTGGCAAGGCTCATGAAGTCGTCAATGTATACAACATCCCGAAGCTCCTTGACGTTGTCCCTAAGAAGCTGAGGATAGTATGCAACGACAGGGCAGTTGTAGTGGTCGACTCCAAGATGCTCGTCTATGTTGTAAGACATGTTAGGGTAGAAGATCGCGTCCAGGTCCTGCCTGAGCAGCCAGTCCAGATGTCCGTGCATGAGCTTTGCAGGGTAGCAGACCGTATCCGACGGTATGGTGCTCTGTCCCTGGAGGTAGGTCTTTCTGCTTGAGAGCGGGGAGGTCACTACGTTGAAGCCGAGCCTTGTGAAAAGCGTATGCCAGAACGGAAGAAGCTCGAAGTAGTTCAGACCCATCGGGAAACCGATGTTCCTTCTGTTCTCCGACTTCTCCTGGTTCATGTAGCGCTTGAGGACCGAGATCTTGTACTCGTAGAGGTCATGGTTCTCTCTTTTTGAGGCCCTTCCAAGAGGCTTTGAGCATCTGTTTCCTGCGATGTAGCGCCTGTTGCCGCTGAATGTGTTGACAGTTAGGTTGCAGTGGTTTGTGCAGCCATTGCATGTAACCGGCCTGACCATGTGCTGGAAGGATGCCAGCTCCGAGGCCGAGAGGACAGTGCTTGTTCCGTTGGAGCACTGTCTGGCATAGAGTGCTGAGCCATAGGCTCCCATAAGCGGTGCGTACTTCGGTCTGACGACCGTTGCCCCAAGCTCCATCTCGAAGGCCCTGAGCACACAGTCGTTGAGGAAGGTCCCTCCCTGGACGACGATGTTTCTTCCAAGCTGCTTTGCGCTTGAGCATCTTATGACCTTGTACAGGGCGTTCTTGACGACGCTTATGGAAAGACCTGCGGCGATGTTCTCGATGCTGGCCCCGTCCTTCTGCGCCTGCTTGACCGAGCTGTTCATGAAGACTGTGCATCTCGAGCCCAGGTCAACAGGGGCATCTGCAAAGAGACCTAGCTTTGCGAACTCCTCGCTGCTGTAGCCCAGGGCGCTTGCGAAGGTCTGGAGGAAAGAGCCGCAACCTGAGGAGCAGGCCTCGTTAAGATACAGGTTCTCTATGCTTCCGTTTCTGATCTGGAAGCATTTGATGTCCTGGCCCCCGATGTCCAGTATGAAGTCAACAGCCGGAAGAAACTGTCTTGCTCCATGGAAGTGGGCCATCGTCTCAACAATCCCGTTGTCCAGGTTGAAGGCGTTTCTTATGAGCTGCTCACCATAGCCGGTGACGCATGACCCTGCTATCTTGATATCCGGGTAGTCAGCATAGAGGCTCTCAAGATAGTCCTTCACAAGCTGGACCGGGTTGCCCTTGTTTGGGGCGTAGAGGGGTCTGAAGATGTTGTTTTCTTCATCAATAAGAAGGATCTTTGTGGTTGTGGAGCCTGCATCGACTCCAAGGTACATCCTGCCTGAAGGCTGATCGATCTCTTTGATGCCTGAGGAGTGTGCCTCGTGCTCGGCCTTGAAGTTGTCGTACTCAGTCTGGTTGTGGAACAGGGCAGGGCAGCTCTTGTAGTTCCTCTGGATCCCTCCCTTCGAGAACAAGTAGACTAGCTCAGTAAGCGTTAGCTCTTTTCCAATGTTAGCCAGGGCTGCTCCGAAGGCAACGTAGTAGAGAGAGTCCTCAGGACATGTCCCTGTGATCTTCAAGGTCTTGTCGAATGACTTTCTTAGCTGTGGCAAGAAGCTCAGCGGGCCTCCGAGATAGAGGACGTTCCCCTCGATTCTTCTTCCCTGGGCAAGGCCGGACACGGTCTGGTTGGCAACTGCATAGAGGATTCCCGCCGCCAGATCCTCACGCCTTGCTCCCTGGTTGAGAAGAGGCTGGATGTCGCTCTTGGCGAACACTCCGCATCTGGATGCTATGGTGTAGACCTTCTCGTGCCTTGATGCAAGGTCGTTCAGGTCATCCACTGTGCAGTCCATAAGCGATGCCATCTGGTCTATGAAGGCTCCAGTTCCGCCTGCACAGGTGCCGTTCATCCTCATCTCGAAGCCGTTGGTCAGAAATAGTATCTTCGCATCCTCTCCGCCAAGCTCGATGACTACATCGGTTCCCGGGTTGAACCTGCTTACTGCAAGCTTCTCTGCATAGACCTCCTGGACGAAGGGAAGGTCAAGCCTTTCGGATATTCCCATGCCCGCAGAGCCTGAGAGTGTGACAAGAAAAGGCTCATCCCCGACTATAGAGGCTATCGAGGACAGGGTCTCGACTGCTGTCTCGCCGATTCTGGAGGCGTGTCTTCTGTACTGCTTGAACAGGAGCCTTCCGTCCTCATCAAGCACAATGCACTTGAAGGTTGTCGAGCCTATGTCTATTCCAAGTCTCTTCATACGCTCTTACTCTCCTTGTCTTCGGCTATTGCAAGCATCAGCTTGATCCTGTTTTCCTGGTTCACTTTCGAGGCTCCGCTGTCGTAGTCAACAGGGAAGATGTTCGCATTGGGATAGAGCTCCCTGAGCCTTCTTATGGTTCCCTTTCCGACTATGTGGTTTGGAAGGCAGCCGAAGGGCTGTGCGCATATTATGTTGTCGTAGCCTTTCTCGATCAGCTCGCATGCCTCTCCCGGAAGAAGCCAGCCTTCGCCCATCTTGACTCCAGGGTCCACAACCTTGGAGGCAAGCTCCTTTACCTGGTTGAAGTCGTTGGGTGTTGTGAATCTGGGGTAGGGTCCAAGAGCCTCTATGAGCTCTTTCTCCCAGTTGAATGTTATCTTCTCCGCTATCTTTCCGATGACCGCCTTCTTGAAGGTCGTCCCGTAGTATCTGTACTCGATGCTCATGTTGGCGAACATGAACTGGAAGAAGCCAAGAACACCTGGGACCATGTATTCGCAGCCCTGTGAAAGCAAAAAGTCCTCAAGGCCGTTGTTGCCTAGGGACGAGTACTTCACGTAGATCTCTCCCACTATGCCGACCTTCTTGCATCTCCTTTCCACCACAGGGATTGCATCGAATGCCTTGACTATGTATCTTAGTATCCTCCTCATGTCCTTGGTGGAGGTTCCCCTTCCGGATCGGAATTCATCTGTGATCCTTCTTACACACTCGTCCTTGACTCTTAGGGTCTCCCCAGGGTTCTTCTCGTAGGGCAGGACCTGGTTCTTCAGAAGCAGGATCATGTCCCCGTAGAGAAGGCTCCTCAGGCCCTCGAAGAGCATCCTGTGGTTGATCTTGAAGCCGCTGTAGTGCTCAAGGCCGGACAGACTGAGGGAGATCACGGGGACGTAGTCCATGCCCATCTTTGCAAGGGCCTTCCTGAGAAGCAGGACATAGTTGGAGGCTCTGCAGCCGCCACCGGTCTGGAACTGGATCAGGGCGCACTTCCTTGGGTCGAAGTCCCCGCACTCAAGGGCATAGAGGGCTTGGCCCAACATGCAGATTGCAGGGTAGCAGATGTCGTTGTGGAGATACTTCAGGCCTGTGTCTATGACCTCTTTCCCGCTGTAGTGGACGACCTTCAGCTTGTATCCGTACATGCGGAAGACCTCGGACACCAGCTCCATGTGTATGGGGAAGATGTCCGGTGCTATTATCGTGTAGTCACGCTTCATCTCTAGGGTGAAGTCTATTGGGGCGTTTGTCTTTGGCATTCAGCTCCTTCACTGAAGGATCATCATGAAATCGTAGACTTCCTGTCCGCCATCTATCTCGAAGAGCTCGACACGAGGGTAGTCCTGTGCCATTCTCCTCTTGAATTCGGTTCTCTCCCCGGATGTGGCAGTCTGACCGTAGATGACGATCAGGTATTCGTAGTCTTGCACCTTCAGGTTCTTCATCAGGGTGAAGGCGCATTTCATCTTGTCTTTGTCCGCTGCAAGCATCGTCTTGTTCGTGAAGCCGATGTAGTCATGCATGGAGATCGCAACGCCGTTGAGGTTTGTCGTCCTGACGGAGGTTGTCACCATTCCTGTGACGACTCCCTTCATGGCATCCTTTAGCTCAGCCTCGATCTCTGCGGTGTCATCGCTGTCGTAGGAGAGCATCGTCATGGCGGCGTATCCCTCGCCGATGTTCTTGCTCTCTATGACATGCACGTCAGCGGCATCGAACAGACCAGCGGCCTGTCTTGCGGCTAGGACGATGTTCCCGTTGTTTGGAAGCACGAAGATCGTGTCGGCATTGACGCTCTGGAAGGCTGTTATGAAATCCTCGGATGACGGGTTTCTTCCCTGTCCACCGTCGATGATGTAGTCGGCTCCAAGCTCCTTGAAGGTGTTCTTGATTCCGTCACCAGTCGCGACGACGACCATTGCATACTTCTTCCTGCGGGCGGTAGGTGTTGCTATCTTGAACCTGTTCTGCACGACGGACTCGCTGTGCTGCAGGGTCATGTTCTCGATCTTGACCTTCAGGAACTCTCCGTAGCGCTGTGCATACTCGAGTGCCTTTGAAGGTGTCAAGGTATGGACGTGCACCTTCACGACGCTCCCGTTCTTGAAGCATACGATGGAATCTCCGCCTATTGACTCAAGATAGGGTATCATATCCTTCTCGACTGTGAAGGCGTCAATGTCACATTTGCACTTCTGGAGCTGCAGTAGGAACTCTGTGCAGTAGCCGAACTCCATGACGCTGTTCTCGTTGAACTTGCTGTAGTCAAGCTCCTGGGAGGCGGTGCTGCTGTCCACGAAGGACATGTCCATCCTGCGTTCCTCCTCGCCTCTGAGGACACGGAGGAAGCCGTTGATTATGTAATAGAGTCCGGCTCCACCGCTGTCAACCACACCGGCTTCCTTCAGAACGGGAAGCAGATCAGGGGTGCGCTGCAGGGACTGCTCGGCCTCTTTGAAATAGTCGCTGAAGAAATTCTCGATTGTTGTGTCAGGGGTGACCCTGGACTCTGCGAAGGAGGCAGCCTCCCTGGCCACGGTGAGAATCGTTCCCTCGGTTGGGTTCACAACTGCATTGTAGCCTGTCTGGACTCCGCTCTGCATGGCCACGGCCATCTCTCTGGCTGTTGCGGTGTCCTTGCCCTCAAGGCCCTTGGCTATTCCTGCAAAGAGCTGGGAGAGGATGACGCCTGAGTTGCCTCTGGCGCTGAGAAGCATTCCGCTTGCCACTGTGGCTGCGACCTTTCCGAGTCTTGTCTCCTCAAGGTTCTTGGAGCTGTTGACCCCGCCTTCAATTGTAAGGAGCATGTTAGAGCCTGTGTCCCCGTCAGGAATGGGGAAGACGTTAAGGTCGTTGACTATGCTCTGGTTCTCTCTGAGGCAGGATGCGCCGCCTGCAAGAAGGCGAACGAAATCCTGCCCATCTATCTGGAACTGGTTCATCTCACTGGACCTCGTATGTAACTTCCTTGCCCCATCCCCAGATGCCGACGGTCTCAGGTCCGCAGGAAGCTCCGATGATCGGTCCCATGTAGCTTATATGAACGTCCTTGCACTTGAGTTCGCGCTTGATCGTCTCCTCGAACTCCTTGACCTCGTCCGGGTTGCAGTCTGCGTGAACGACATAGATCGTCTGGCTCTCGGCGTCGATGATGGCCTCCTTGAGCAGGGAGACGAGCTCGTTGAGGGAGTTGCTTCTGCCCTTGACCTTCTTGATCGCCGTCTGGTATCCGTTCTTCTCCTGGATCAGGATCGGCTTGACTCCGAGGAGATTGCCGAAGAATGCAGCGGAAGCCTTGACCCTGCCGGCCTTCTTCAGGAAGTCCAGTGTGTTGACTGTGGCGAACTCGTTGATGGTCTTTCTGACCTTGATGAGCTCCTTCTCGATCTGCTGAGGGTCAAGGCCCTTGTCTCTGAGCTCTGCGGCCCTGATGGCAAGAAGGCCCTCTCCCATTGAGGAGTTGTAGGAGTCAACGCAGCAGATTGTGGCTGCAGGATACTTCTCCATGATCTTCATGGAGACGAGTGCTCCAGTATTGACTGAGTTCGTCTGCTTCACTGAGCAGGCGATGTATACGATGTCATAGCCCTTCTCGACATAGGCGGTGAAGACCTTGTCGAACTCGGCCTGTGGTACCTGGGTTGTCAGGACTCTGTTTCCGTCTCTCATGATGTCGTAGAGCTCTTTTGGTGAATAGTACTCCCAATCAAGGCTGGCTGGGGTCTCTTTTCCCTCATAGACAGTGTTCATATGGACATAGTCGATGTCGTATTTGTCTCTGAGATCCTTTGAAAGGTCTGAACATGAGTCTGTGATGATTTTGACTGGTCTCATTGTTTTCCTCCGGAATGATTGAAATCTACCCCATTGGACGTAAAAGGGCAAGCTTATTATGACTTATATACAATAAACGTCAAAAAACATCAAATTTGAGCAAAACCTGAAAACTGTACTAAAACACTCAGAAGGACGAGTATCTCATGAACTGTGCGGCAAGGAAGTCCTCGAGCATCTCGCCGAAAGTGTCGACCATCTGGTCGATGTCCTCGGTCATCTTGTTCCAGATGAACTCCAGGAACATTCCAAGTATCATGAACTTGCAGGTGTTGGAGATTATCTCAAGCTTGTCCTCCGGAACCTGGACCTGGAACCTCTGGCCCATCTGCTCTATGCCTGATTTGATGACATCCTCTGACTGTCTGAATGCAAAGCGCTCCAGGGCATCACGGGAGAGGGAGTTGTAGATGTGGTAGGTTGCAATCTCATGTTTCTTGCACATCCTGAGTGCCTGTTTGAGAACCTCTTTCCAGTTTGAGAAGCCCTGGTTCTTCTGTGTGAACCTCAATACACCTTCCTTCAGCCATTCGCCCAGCAGTTCGTAGATGTCCTTGTAGTGGTAGTAGAATGTGTTGGGACTTATGTTGCAACGCCTTACAAGCTCAGAGACTGTGATCTTGTCGAAGGGCATCTCATTTATCATCTCTGTGAAGGTGTTCATGATCGCATCATGCGTGTACTTTGCCATCTAAGCTCCTGGTCCCTGTCCTTTCTCTACTTTAAATTATTGAAAACTAAAATTCAAGACATGGCACTTGACACGGTGGTGGCAGAAAATTACTTTTACACGCATGGGAAAAAGGGAACTCACTGCAAAGCAGCAGAAGACCACAGCGATTGTAGCACTCTCCATAGCAGCAGTGACGATGTTGCTTGTCATCATCTTCGTGGGGATCCCCATGGTCCGTTTCATAAGC
>DMOO01000055.1 GCA_003456855.1 Sphaerochaeta sp. | reverse complement strand
CGATGCTGGCCTGGGGCATGTATCTGCTCGTGACGATCCTGGAGAAGGTCGCCATGCCTTGGAGGTACAAGAGGCTGAGCTCGAGCATCAAATGATTAGTCTTTAATATGCGAGTGTATCCCGCATGCGAATTTGAAATTTGAACTTTAGGAGGTTCAACATGAAGAAACTTTTCGTTATTCTTCTCGTCGCTGTTGCAGCCATGACAATGGTGTTCGCACAGGGCGCTGCAGAGCAGACCACAACTGAGGGCGGACTTCAGCATGTAGATCTTCTTCTCAACTGGACAATCGCAGCTGACCATGCTCCTTACTACGTCGGACTGAAGAACGGCTGGTACGAGGAGGCTGGACTGGATCTGAACATCATCATCGGACAGGGCTCCGGATACTCTGCACAGATGGTCGATGCAGGAAAGTGCGACATCGCAATCTGTGATGCACCTGTCGCATACGCCTACAGGAACCAGGGCGCACAGGTCAAGCTCATCGGAATCATCTTCGATAAGCACCCGAACTCAATGTACTACTATCTCGACACAGGAATGAAGAGCCCGGCAGATGTCGCTGGAAAGACAGTCGCAGTTCCTCCGACAGATGGACACAAGGTCATGTGGCCTGCATTCGCTTCAATGATCGGAGTAGATCCTGAGTCAGTCGAGTTCGTCAACATCGACTCAACGGCAAAGGTCTCAGCCCTTGCCTCAAGAAACGCCGATGTCGTCTTCGAGCTCCTCACAGGTTATCCTAACTTCGAGGCTGCAATGGACACCTCAAAGATCGGCAACTTCCTCTGGGCTGACTACGGATTCGAGTGCTATGCACACTCATATATCGCATCCGATGACACATGTAAGAACAAGGGCGACATGCTCTCCAAGTTCCTGGATGTCACCTACCGCGCATGGGAGTGGACGATCATGCATCCGGAAGAGGCAATCGCAATCCTCGCTGAGTATCAGCCGATCAACGTCGATGCACTGGTCAAGTCCCTCTACATCGAGCAGAGCTTCATCCTGACACAGAGATACAAGGATCATGGAATCGGTTGGATCGATCCGGAAGGCATCAAGGCAACATACGATCTGGTCAACACCTATCAGGTTGCTCTGACATATCCTGTCGAGGACATCTACGATGACAGCTTCCTGCCGAAGAAGCCATACACCAACATCACCGTGAAATGATTGGTCAATCAGGTGTCGCCATGACACCTGATTGCAGGACAGTTTCAGATCTCTGGAGCTGTTCTGCAATCAAATTTGAAGGACGAGTATATGGAAGACAAAAACATATTGCTTTCAATCAAGGACCTCAGAAAGGTCTACAAGACCCGTGACGGAGAGCTCGAGGCCATCGGAAAGGTCTCTTTCGATGTGAAGGAGAAGGAGTTCGTCTCTATCGTCGGACCGTCCGGTTGTGGAAAGTCCACGCTTCTCAGAATCGTCGCAGGCCTCCTTGAGAAGACCGAGGGCGAGATCATCGTCGACAAGACCAGATTCAATCCGGACAAGGAGGTTGGCTTCGTGTTCCAGAAGGCCCTTCTTCTTGACTGGAGAAAGGTCCTGGACAATGTCCTTCTTCCGATTGAGATTCTCAAGCTGGACAAGAAGAAGTACAGGGATAGAGCCATGCAGCTCATCGAGATGGTAGGTCTGAAGGGTTTCGAGGACCGCTATCCAAACGAGCTCTCGGGAGGCATGCAGCAGAGGGTCTCCATTGCAAGGGCCCTGATCCATGACCCGAAGCTCATTCTGATGGATGAGCCTTTCGGGGCTTTGGATGCGATCACAAGGGAGAAGATGAACCTTGAGCTTCTCAGGATCTGGAGCGAGTCAGGCAAGACCGTTCTGTTCATCACCCACGAGATATCCGAGGCAGTCTTCCTCTCAGACCGTGTCATCGTCCTCTCGGCACGTCCTTCAAGACAGGTCGGAGCCTTTGAGATAGACCTTCCAAGGCCTAGGGCAATAGAGCTGAAGACCACGCCTGAGTTCAACCAATACGTCATTGACGTCTACAAGAAGCTGGAGGTGCAGAACTGATGGATGAAAAAGGAAGACTTGGTGTAGGAATCCACGGTACGGGAAGCGTCGCGATACAGCATGCTGCCGGCTTCGAGTCCAATCCGAACACCTATGTTGCGGCAGTTTGTGGAAGATCGATGGACAGCGCCTCCAGATTCGCGGCAAAGAACGCCCCGAACGCCAAGGTGTATGACAATCTGGAGGATATGCTGAACGATTCGGCCATCGACATCATGACAGAGTGCATGCCGAACTACCTGCATGCAGATTCGGCCCTGATGGCGCTTCAGGCCAACAAGCACCTTCTGCTTGAGAAGCCTGCGGGAATAACCTTCGAGGAGACCGACGCCCTTTACGAGGCCGCAAAGAAGTCCAAGTGCAAGACCGTTGTGAGCTTCGTCTGCAGGTGGGAGCCTCTGATGATAAACCTGAAGAAGCTTCTGGACGAGAAGGCCATAGGAGACGTCTTCTTCTGCGGTTCCGACTACTGGCATGGCATCAAGACGACCTTCGCCAGCTACAACTGGATCAGACAGAAGAGGTTCGCGGGCGGTGCGATGATAACCGGCGGCTGCCACGCGGCGGACCAGGCCAGGTACATGAACGGTGAGATCGAGGAGGTCATGGCCTTCTCGACGCACTACAGACCCGACTTCGACTACATGACCACGCTCTCGGCGTCTGTAAAGTACAGAAACGGCTCTGTCGGCCGTCTCTCTGCCTGCCTTGACGGGGTGAACTACCCATACCAGTTCAACCTGGACATCCTCGGCTCCGAGGGGGCCATCAGGGGCAACCGCTTCTGGTCCAAGAAGCTCTTCCCGATGCAGGAGAAGTGGATAGAGCTCCCGATGCAGGGTCCTGAGACCGGAACCGTCTCCTGCCACCCGTTCAAGAATGAGATCGATGACTTCGTCGAGTCCATCCTCCACGACACCCCGGTCAGATCGGATCTGATGGATGCCGTCAAGAGCATGGATGTCGTGATAGCCATAACGGAGTCCGCAATGACCGGGAAGCCGGTCTTCATCAAGGAGAGAACATGATCGAGAGGGACCTTACACTTCTGACGGCGAAGGAGCTCACAGACTGCCTGGCATCCTGCAGGGGTGTCATCGTCCCCATAGCCTCGATCGAGCAGTGCGGTGCCCACGGAGCAACCGGAATAGACTTCCATGTGGCGCGGCGCATAGCAAGGGAGCTCTCGGGGCTCTGCGACATGCTGTACGCCCCGGTCATCCCATACGGCGATGCCCTGGAGATGGCGGACTTTCCTGGAACGGTCAACATCCCGACGGAGACCCTCGGTTCCTACTACCATGCGGTTGCAAAGTCCTTCTTCAGAACCGGAGCGAAGGTCGTTGTGTTCTTGGCCTCGCATTCGCTGAACTGCAGGGCTGCGGACCTGACCTGCAGGAGGCTCTACGCCGAGGGGCACAACGCCCTTGTCGTGGATTTTTGGAAGTCCTGCTCCCAGGTGTCCAGGGACCTGCTCTCGGATAAGAGGTTTGGGACCGGACACGGTGCCGAGCAGATATCAAGTGTTTCCATGGCCGTCAACGCGGCCTTGATAAGGAGGGAGAAGGCAGTCAACGAGGAGCCCAAGGCCGACTTCGTAAGAAGGGTGGCCCACATCTACGGAGGCTCTAACGTCTGCACCTCCTATTCGAATTTCCATGACTACTGCGAGTCTGGCTCTTGGGGAGACATCTCGGAGGCTTCCGCGGAGAAGGGTGAGCTGATACTCGGCAAGGCCCTCTCCCTTATCAGTGAAGCCGTCCTGGATGCAGTTGGTGGGGATTGATGTCGGTAACAGGGTATATTGTCATAGGATTGGTTGCATTTCTCGGGGCTATGCTTCAGGCCAATATGGGCTTCGGTGGGGCGGTTATACTCATAAACTTCCTGCCCCTGTTCTTCCCGTATCTTAAGGCCGTGGCCCTGATGCAGGGAGCAATCGTAATCCTGAACCTGGTATACACGATAATCTACTGGAAGAAGGTCCGCTGGGACATCATCTGGCCGGCAGTGATCCCTAGCGTCATCATCGGCCTGTTTTTCTCCTTCTACTCGGTGAACTTCGACGTGCAGGTCCTGAAGCTGGGCCTAGGCGTGGTGTTCATCCTCCTTGCCGTCTACTATCTTGCAGTTGTGGACCGCATCCACATGTTGCCGAGCAAGATCAACGGCTTTTTCATGGGGACCTTCTCGGGTCTTGCCAACGCCTTATTCGGCTTTGCAGGTCCCCCGCTTGCACTTTATCTGGTGCCATCGATAGATGACAAGCTTGAGTACTTCGCCTCATCACAGGCCTGCTTCCTGTGCTCGAGTCTGGCATGCATATCAGCAAGGCTGTTCGCAGGTGTCTACGAGGTCTCTGATCTTCCGAACCTGCTCTACATAGCGGTGTTCTTCTTCCTCGGCATCTTCTTCGGGCTGAAGATCCTCAAGAAGATCAAGGGAGATGCATTCAAGAAGATAATCTACGCCTTCATAGGGTTGAACGGCGTCTATATCATAATCAAACAGCTGATTGGAGGTTGACCATGTTCACTATCACTGGATTCGCTGATGAGTTGTGCAATGATTTCGAGGAGCAGATGAGAATCTGGGACGAGATGGGCATGAAGTACTTCGAGCTCAGGTCCGCCTGGGGCACGAACGTGATGAAGCTCACCGACGAGATGATTGCAAGGATAAAGGGGATCATCGACGGCTACGGGATAAAGGTGTCCTGCATAGGCTCCCCGATCGGGAAGACCTTCATAGAGGACCCGATAGATTTCGAGATGGAGCGCCTGGACCGGGCCTGCTATCTGGCTGACTACTTCGGCTGCGCCAGGGTCAGGGTCTTCTCCTTCTACTGCAAGGAGGGTAGCATCCTCGACCACAGGGACGAGGTCATGGCCAGGCTGAGGAAGATGGCGGACTTCGCTGAGAAGAGGGGCGTGGAGCTTCTGCATGAGAACGAAAGCAACATCTACGGACAGTTCAGCAAGCAGAGTGCTGAGATCGCAGCCACGATGAAGTCGAAGTACTTCGGGCTGGTCTTCGACCCTGCGAACTACTCCGTGGCCGGAGAGGATGCCCTGGAGGCAGAGGACGAGATGCATCCATACATCACGTACATACATGTCAAGGACTACTCCGGAAAGGAGCTTGACATGAGCATACCGGGAGAGGGCATTTCCCACATCCCGGAGGTGTTCGACAGGATGAGGGACAGGGACCTCTTCATCTCGATGGAGCCGCACCTCGACCACGCAGGTCAGTTCGGTGGCTTCACAGCCCCTGAGAAGTACAAGGTTGCCGTGAAGGCGGTAAGGACGATATTGGACAAACTTGGAATTGCTTGGTGCTGAGCACCCTAGGAGGAGGAACAAATGGCAAAGAAAGGATTTGGAATTATTGGATTGGGTATGATAGCTGAGTTCCACGCTCAGGCAATTGAACATATGGACAATTCAGTTCTGGTGGCCGGCTTCGACCCGGTTCCGGGAAGGGCTGAGGCCTTCGCAAAGAAGCACAACTGCCGAGGCTACGAGACTCTCGATGAGTTCCTGAAGGACCCGGACCTTGAGATCTGCACAGTCGCAACACCGTCGGGCCTTCACCTTGACGGAGCAGTGGCTGCAGCCAATGCAAAGAAGCACGTCATCGTAGAGAAGCCTCTTGAAATCACGCCGGAGCGCTGTGCTCAGATCGTCGAGGCCTGCAGGAAGAACGGCGTGCAGCTCTCGGGAGTCTTCCCATCACGCTACCATGAGTCTGCAAAGCTGGTGAAGAAGGCCATGGAGGAGGGCAGATTCGGAAAGATAGCCTTCGCTGATGCCCAGATCAAGTGGTACAGAAGCCAGGAGTACTACGACAGCGGAGCCTGGAGAGGAACCTGGAAGATGGACGGGGGTGGATGTCTGATGAACCAGGGAATCCACGCAATAGACCTGCTTCAGTGGTTCATGGGACCTGTCGAGGAGGTCTCCGCCTACAGTGCAACCCTGGGCCACGAGAGAATAGAGGTTGAGGACACCGCCGCAGCCATCCTTAGATTCAAGAACGGTGCCGTCGGAACCATCGAGGGAACCACCTGCGCATATCCGGGCTTCCTGAAGAGGATCGAGATCATGGGCACGAAGGGCAGCGCCATCATAGAGGAGGAGAGCCTCGTCCAGTGGAAGTTCGCAGAGGAGACCGAGGAGGATGAGAGGATCCGCAGGAAGTTCAGCGAGAACACCGAGAGCGGTGGCGGAGCCGCTGACCCGTCCGCAATAAGCTTCGTCCATCACCAGCACCTTTTCGAGGCCTTCCTCGAGGCTCTGGATAAGGGCAAGGAGCCTGACATCTCCGGTGAGAGTGCAAGCCAATCGGTCAGGATAATCTGCGCCGCCTATGACAGCGCAAGGACAGGGAAGGCTGTCAAGCTGTGAGTTTGGCAGAGGATTAGGAAAGGAAGGTCTTAGAAAATGGGAAAGAAGGACTACAAGGTTGACAATCTCAGAGTCAGGATTTTCGACTCAAGGCTGGAGATGGGTGAATGTGCAGGCAGCGAGGCTGCTGCTGCAATCAACGAGGTCATAGCCAGATGTGGTGAGGCCAACGTGCTGTTCGCCGCAGCTCCGTCGCAGAATGAGACCCTTGCAAGGCTGTGCTCGGAGAAGGTGGACTGGAGCAAGGTCAACGCCTTCCACATGGACGAGTATGTGGGTCTTGACCCGAAGCATCCGGCAGGTTTCAGAAACTTCCTGAAGGCCGCCATCTTCGACAGGTTTGACTTCAAGAGCGTTAACCTCATCAACGGCAATGCCGAGAATCTGGAATCTGAGATAAAGAGATATTCAGGACTTCTGAAGGAGCATCCGCTTGACGTCTGTCTCTGCGGTATCGGCGAGAATGGCCATATTGCCTTCAACGACCCGTCTGTGGCCGACTTCAATGACAAGGCCCTGATAAAGATTGTGGAGCTTGAGGAGAAGTGCAGGATGCAGCAGGTCCATGACGGCTGCTTCGGTAAGCTGGACGAGGTCCCGACCCATGCCTTCACCGTCACCATCCCGGGAATGACCTGTGCCGGAATCATGATCTGCACGGTTCCGGCCATCACAAAGGCCGAGGCTGTCAAGCACATGCTTGAGGATGGCATCTCAGAGGCCTGTCCTGCGACGATCCTCAGAAGACACCGTGATGCAAGGCTCTATCTGGATCCCGATTCATCGAGTCTGATCTGAGCCTTTGGCCGAGGGATCATGAGTCCTCTGCTCCTCCATGGGCAGGGGACTTTTTATTGTAGTTGAATACCTCCGCATCGTGCGGAGGTTCCGGAAAGCTTTAGCTATACCCAGAAAAAAAGATTCTCCATAATGGAGGTGCGACCTGCCAGTTGCACCGAACATTAGGAGAATCAAATGGATGATGAAAGTCTAGCGCACACCAAATG